>WFPH01000060.1 GCA_015487645.1 Thermosulfurimonas sp.
ATCCTGCCCCACCACCCGCTGCTTGAGCCTTTCCTCCATCTTGAGAAGCTTCTCGCGCTCGGACTCAAGCAGTCTCGAGACCGGAATGCCCGTCCACTTGGCCACGATCTGGGCCACATCCTCGGCATCCACTTCCTCTTTGAGGAACCGGCGGCCGTGCCGCTTGTGCAGTTCCTCCAGGCGCTGATTCTCGGCCTCAAGCTCCTTTTCGAGCTGCGGAATCTGGCCGTAAATGATCTCGGCCACCCGATTGAGGTCTCCCTTCCGTTCGGCCTGCTGGGCCTCGATCCGGAGCTGGTCGATCTTCTCCTTGAGGTTCCGGATCTTGATAATGACCTCCCGCTCCTCCTGCCACTGGCGCTTCATCTCGTCGGCCTTGGCCCGAAGCTCCTCGAGCTGGCTTTCTATCTTGTGCAACCGTTCCCGGGCTCGCGGATCAGTCTCCTTCTCCAGGGCCACTTTCTCGATCTCAAGCTGTTTGATCTTCCGCTCCACCTCGTCGATCTCCATGGGCATGGAGTCGATCTCGATCCGAAGCTTGGCCGCGGCCTCGTCGATGAGATCAATGGCCTTGTCCGGAAGGTAGCGGTCGGTGATGTAACGGTGGGAAAGGGTCACCGCGGCCACAATGGCGCTGTCCGTAATGCGCACACCGTGATGCACTTCGTATTTCTCCTTGAGTCCCCGAAGGATGGCAATGGCCTCCTCCACCGAAGGTTCATCCACATAGACCGGCTGAAACCGACGCTCAAGGGCTGGATCCTTTTCGATATGTTTGCGGTACTCGTCAATAGTGGTGGCTCCGATGCAGTGTAGCTCACCCCGGGCCAGAGCCGGTTTCAGCATGTTGGCCGCATCCATGGCCCCTTCGGCCGCCCCGGCTCCCACCAGAGTGTGAATCTCGTCGATGAAAAGGATGATCTCGCCCTCGCTCGCCTGGATCTCCCGCAGTACGGCCTTGAGCCTCTCCTCGAACTCTCCCCGGAACTTGGTCCCAGCGATGAGAGCTCCCAGATCGAGCTGCACCAGGCGTTTGTTCTTGAGGGGATCAGGCACGTCACCGGCCACAATGCGCTGGGCCAAGCCCTCCACGATAGCCGTCTTACCCACTCCGGGCTCGCCCACTAGAACCGGGTTGTTCTTCGTTCGACGGGAAAGGATCTGGATCACCCGGCGGATCTCTTCATCCCGGCCGATTACCGGATCCAGCTTTCCAGTCCTGGCCAGGGCCGTAAGATCACGACCGAATTTTTCCAGAGCCTGATACTTGTCCTCGGGGTTCTGATCGGTAATACGCTGCCCCTTGCGGATCTCCCGTATGGTCTCAAGCACATTTTGTTTGGTAATTCCCCGATTCTGAAGGACACGGGCGGCCTCCGTGTGGGTCTCGAGGATAGCGAGCAACATGTGCTCGGTAGAGATATATTCGTCCCGCATCTCACGGGCCAGGCGTTCGGCCTGATCCAGGATCTGTTTGAGGGTCAGGGAAAGATAGACCTGAAAGCCCGTCCCGGAGACCTGGGGGAGTTTATCCAAGTATTCATCAAGATCCGAAGAGACCAGACGGTTGTTGACCCCCAGGCGATCCAGGATCATGGGCACCATGCCCCCTTCCTGCTCCACCAGGGCCTTGAGCAGGTGTTCTGGCTCAAGCTGCTGATGTCCGCGCGATTCGGCTATCTTCTGCGCCTCCTGAAGCGCATCCTGAGCCTTAAAAGTGAACCGATCCAGTCGCATAGCTTCAAACCTCCCAAAATTAAAGTTTTTCAACCGCGATCCGAGAAGTAAAGTAAGAACGGCCTTTCCCCTGTCAAGTTAAAAGCTTCCCGGAAAATTTTTCCCAAATAGGAAAATTCTTCCTGAGTGAAAGCCCTTTTTGGGCCCAAATGTCCTTTGAAAGGGCTGGCACAGCCTTTGCAGTTTAAGGGAGTGAAAGACGCCTGGGAGAGAAAACATGGAAAGGATCACCGCGGTTGTCGGAAATCCGGACCTCCTGGGAGAAAAGCCCACAGGACCGAACAACCTTTCCCCTCAGCTCTTGGATTTTTTGGCCCTGCTTTTAAACCTACTTTTCCCTCAAGGTGAATCTCCCCAGGTTTCGGAAGAAACGGTCGCGGAAAATGGGGAACCTCCCCTTACCCCTTCAGACCAGAACCAGGAGCCGGAAAAAGGGCCTTCGGAGGCGATGGTTTTCCCTCCAGTATTCTCCATAGTTGGAGACAACTCCACCCTCCTTGAAAGAACCGAGCCCGATTTTCAAACAGACCCTCCCCCAAATCCGTCTTTTAAAACCAATTTTGAACTTCCATGGGGAAAGGCTGAGGAGACGATTCCGAGCAGCCTCCCGAAGACTGAAAACACCTCAAAGCCGTTCACAAATTTGCAGGCCTCTTCTCCTAAAGGCTATTTTCTCAAGCCCGAGCTTTTCTTAGGTCTCAAAGGAGAATCTCATTCTGAGAAACCACTGGTTTTACCCAAAGGCCTGATAGCCTCTGAGAAAAAGGAACAAACGCTGGCCCCAGAAGCTCGGGTTAGTTGGGAGATTCAAAATGTCTCTTCTAGGGCCGGAATTAAAAACCCCTCCAGGCTTCAAGAACCGCTTCCGAGAGTACCTCACGAAGAAGTTCTCTCCAGCGTTTCTAAAGAACTTGGAGGCTCGCCCCTTAAGCCTCAAAGAAAAGAGCTCGGGTTTTATCAAAAACATAAAGAGGTATCGCCCAAAGATATTTATGAAAAACAGGAATTCTCTCTTGAAAAAGAACTATTTTTGAAAGAACCTGCTTTAAAAAGAGAAGCTTCTCAGAAGCCCGTCTGGCAGCCTCCCCACTTTTCCCCTCAGCACGGACATTTAGAAAACCCTGCGAGTCTCCAACTTGCTCCAGCTACTCAAGATGTCTCCGCAAGATCGCCCATGGAATTGCCCCACCTGGTGAAGGAGATGGTCCTTGAGGTGCATCCTTCCGGTGTGAGAAAGGCCCGGATCAAGCTCGAGCCCCCGGAACTCGGGGAGATGGAGGTGGATGTGCGCGTCCACCACCGGGAGGTGAGCCTTTTCCTGCGGGTGGAAAAGAGCGAAGCCGCCCATCATCTTCATCTGCACCTTCCTCAACTGAAAGAGGCTCTTCAGGATCTGGGGCTTCAACTTTCCGATTTTCAGATCACCTATTTCGGATCCGGAGAGGGTTGGAACCTTTCCGGGGAAAACTCGCAACGTGGGGGCTCCGAGGAGCGGAATCGCGCGCGTCTTGAGCCTCTAGGGAGTTCTCCCGAGGCGCAGGAGGAGGCTGATTCTTTTCCCGGATGGACTCCGGGACGTCTGAATCTAGTGGTGTAGGAGGAGGTGGACATGATCGCCGGAGTGGACGAGAAGACTGGACAACCCCTGGCTTTGAACCGCATCCCTAAAAAGACCCTCAGCCGAGACGACTTCATCTTGCTCTTCATCAAACAACTACAGTTTCAGGACCCCATGAAACCCATTGAAAACAACGAAATGGCCATGCAGATGGCCCTTTTCAGCCAGGTGGATCAACTTTTCAAGTTAAACGAAGGTTTTGAAGAATTCATGCAGACCGTAAGAGAACAAAGGATCTCCCTTCTATCCTCCCTGGTGGGACGAGAGGTGAAAATCAAGGGGGACTATGGTCGGGTAGAAGAGGGAAGATTCCTGGGGGGAGAGTTTGAACTCGAAGAGCCGGCGGGCGAGGTCTCAGTGGCAATCTACGACGAAAAAGGACGGGAAATAAAGAGACTTGAGCTCGGGGCCCTCCCCGTCGGAAAGCACCATATAGAATGGGACGCCACCGATAAAACCGGCCAGACGGTACCGGACGGAAATTACCGAATCAAGATCCTGGTCAACGGGAGGCCCGCCGAGACCACCCTCTGGGTCTACGGAAGGGTAACCGGAGCCCTCCTCGGGGATGAGGCCCGGCTGGTGATCAATGGGGAGAACCATGTGAAACCTGAGGAGATAGAGGAAATCCTCCTTTAGGCTGGAGGTAAGCCATGGGACTTTTCGGGAGCATCTACTTGGGATACTCCGGGGTTAATACCCAGACCCGCGGGATGCGGGTTGCGGCAGACAATGTCGCCAACCTCAATACCACGGCCTTCAAGGGATCGCGGGCCGTTTTTGAGGAGGTCTTTGCGGAGGTCACTGGAGAGGTCCTCCCCTACTCAAGGGGTCTCGGAAGTAGGGTAAAGGATCTGGAGATCAACTTTTCTCCCGGGAGTCTTAACGCCACGGACATCCCCACAGATCTCGCTATCTTGGGGAAAGGGTTTTTCGTCCTTCAAAACCCGCAGAGTCAGGAGTACTTTTTCACCCGGGATGGACAGTTTCAGCTGGAAGAAACCGACCAGGGGACACTTCGGCTGGTCTCCCCTCTGGGCCACAGCCTTCTAGGGGCCGCAGTAGATGCCAACCCCTCAGATCTTACCACCCTTTCTCCTCTTGAAATTCCTCAGGCCATTCCTGGGAAGGCCACTGAAACTATCCATCTAGAATTAAACCTTGACGCACGCAAAGACCGGGAAACCACTTCTCGAACCCTTCTTGAGGCCTGGGACGCCCAAAGTTCCACCGGACCTATCTCTAGCGCCGATTACGAATTCGTGACCACTCTTGAAGTCTATGATTCCACCGGCGTGGCCCATAAGCTCAACCTTTACTTTGATACCACCGACCAGAACAATCAGTACGAAATGCTCTTGACCCTGGACGATCCCACCGAAGATTGGCGGGGTTCGGGACGATACGCCGGGGCCCTTCTTTGGGGAACGCTAAATTTCGGCCCTAGTGGGGAAATCAGCGGAGCAGAATTTTATACCGTAAATCTCGACGGCACCACCACTCCTATAGACCTTACCGTCACCCAGAGACCCCAGTTCACTTTAAACTTCACCGGCACACCTCAAACCGTCACTTTGGATCTTGGTTTTTACTTCGATGGTAGCGATCTGGTGAGAACTCCTCAATCCGTACATCTCTATGGAGCACCCTTTGCGGTCTACTATCAGGATCAGGACGGTTATCCACCCGGCATATTCGACCGGGTAGAGATCGATACGGAAGGCGTGGTGAAGGCCTATTACACCAATCAGCAATCCCAAGAAATAGGACGGATCTTCCTTGCGGACTTCACTGGGGTTGAAGATTCACTGGAACGTATAGGAGACAACCTCTTCAAAGCTACCGCCGGTGTCATTCCTGAAATATTCGCTCCTGGTAGGGCCGCGGTAGGGGCCCTCGCCTCCGGAGCCCTTGAGGGTTCCAATGTAGATCTGGCTACAGAGATGGTGAACCTCATCACCTTGCAGAGGGCCTTTCAAAGCAACGCCAGAGTCATTACTACCGCTGACCAAATGCTCGAGGATTTTCTGAGGGCTAGATAATGGACCTTAAAGTTTTGGCCCAATAGGCCGAAAATTTAGAAAAGGAGGGGTAGGTCATGGCACTCACAGACGCCCTTTTTACCGGAACAAGCGGTCTCAAGAGTCTGGGCCACGGCATGAGTGTAGTGGGCGATAACGTGGCCAACCTCAACACCACGGCCTTCAAGGGAGCCCGGGTCACCTTCCAGGACGTTATGGCCCAGAGCATCAACACCGCCTCCGGATCCGGACAGCTCGGCCGGGGAGCCACGGTGCAGGCCCTCTACCCCACCTTCGGACAGGGATCCTTTGAGTCCACAGCCAGCCCCACGGATCTCGCCATTGCCGGAAACGGCTTTTTCATGGTCAAGGAACCCGGTTCCACGGGGAATGTGTTTTACACGCGGGACGGACAGTTCACGGTGGACAAGAACGGCTACCTGGTAAACCCCGCCGGTTTTCGGATCCAGGGCTGGCGCATAGATGAAAACACCGGCGACATCACCGGAGCCATCACCGACATCCGCATCGACCGTACCTCTTCCCCGGTGGCCACCTCCAAGATCGATGTCATTACCAACCTGGACGCCCGGGAGGAACTGGAGACAATAATCGTAAATCTCAACGGAGACGTTGATGATGGGAATACGGTTAACACTACTTTTGTAGTAAGAGACATTAATGGGATAGACAACAAAATTTACGTTGAACTAACCTACAATGCTACACTTAACAAATGGGATTATACTATAAGAGAAAACGATTCTTCAGGCGCTATTCTGGCCCAGGGGACAGGGGTCACCTCCACCCGAGCTACCATTGAACTTCCGAGCACAGGCGAAAATATCATCATTGATTGGAGTGCCTTAACTCATACCTCTTCCACCGACACCCTCTCGGCTCCGGGAAGGGAAGGCCGGGTGGAAATTTCAGGTACCCTCGCAAGCGATACCTGGGCCAGCCATGATTTCACGGTAAAGGATGCTAATGGTACGGATCGGAATCTGCGTATATGGCTTTATTACGATAGTGGCGATAGCCGCTGGGACTACTATATCGTAGAAAATCCCACCTCTCCGGCCCCGCTTGATCCCAGCGGAGAGGGGGGAACCATTCTGGCCCAGGGCAGCAATGTGGCCGACACCTCGGCCTGGTTTTTCCTGGACGGTACCACCCAGATGGTAACCATCGATTGGTCTCAGGTCACACTCTCTGGTTCCACCTCTCTATCTGAAACTAAATATGCTCTCCAGGAGGTCCCCACCCTTTTTGACCGGTGGGACGCCCGCAATGAAACTCCTTTGGCCTCTACGGAATACACTTACCGCACCACCCTCACTATCTACGATTCCTTAGGAACTCCTCATGAAATCACCATCTACTACGACACTACCACCAAAGACAACACTTACGAATTCTTGGTCACCTGCAATCCTGCGGAGGACCAGAGGGACTTCGTGCGGGATACTAATCCCATGCAATGGACGACCGAAGAGGGAAGTATAACCGTAAACCGAGAAGTGCAGTCCGGAAGCACCTATGCCACCAGCAAGCGTGGAGTTTTAATGTACGGCCGATTGGCTTTTGACAATCAGGGTAACGTAAAAGTTTTTTATGAAACCTATCGCCTGGATGCCAATACAGGAGCACCTGTGAAAATCATAAATACCAGCGGGGTACCCGTAGCCGATCCAGCAGACGGTTTTGAGGCCACAGGAGCCAACGGTTATCCTCTTTTAGTAGCCGATTTCCTAGGAATCGATCTGGTAGACAATCGCCCCGCGGGCTCCGAGCAAGATCAGGGGGCCAACGCCAAGGCCCTCCAGCAGATCGAACTCAACTTCGGTTACTATTACAAGGACTCCTGGCGCTCGGAATCGGTACGCACCACCCAGTATGCCACCAGCAACTCCACCATCTTCTACGATCAGAACGGCTTCGGCCCGGGTTCTTTGGAATCCCTTTCCGTGGATACCGACGGAGTGATCACCGGTCACTATTCAAACGGTCGGGTGATACCGCTCTGGATGGTGGCGCTGGCCAACTTCAACGCCCCGGAAAGGCTCGACAAAGTGGGAGGCAACCTCTTCCGGGAGACCACCGGCTCCGGCCCACCCATCACCGGAAAGCCCCGCACCAACGGGCTCGGCTCCATCGCCCCGAACAGCCTGGAGCAGTCCAACGTGGATCTGGGAGAACAGTTTGTGAAGATGATCATCTTCCAGCGAGGCTTCCAGGCCGACGCCCGGATCATCACCGTCACCGACACCATGTTAGACGAATTGATCAATCTCAAACGATAAATCTAAACTAAAGAAACCTCTGAAAAAGTCTCCCTCCCCCCTGTGGGGGAGGGTTTGGGAGGGGGAAATTCAAGGGTTTTCTTCCCCTCCCCTATCCCCTCCCGAAGGGAGGGGAATGTTATTCAGAGGTTTCAACTAAAAATCACCAAATGACGGGTGAGGGGTTTACCTCTCACCCGTTTTTTATTATTGTGAAATCATGCAGATGGAGAATCAAAATCTCGAGACCTTGGTAGAAAAGATTCTGGAGACCAAGGCCGCCTCTCTTATAGCCAAAGCGGTGGAGGATTATATCCGCCGCAACGAGGAAAGAGCGCGGGAATTCTCTCTGCTAGAACGGATCGTACGGGTAGAGGAAGAATTAAAGGCCCTCCGCGAGATCCAGCTTTCCATGCTCCGGGAGATGAACGCCCGCTTCGAGGCCATGGAAAAGGCCAACCAGCAACGCTTCGAAGCCATCGAAAAACGCTTCGAGGCCATGGAAAAGGCCAACCAGCAACGCTTCGAAGCCATCGAAAAACGCCTCTCTTTTTTACAGTGGTTTATGGGGATTGGTTTTGGTTTTCTGGCCTTTCTCATAACCCTCATCAACTTCCTTCGTTGATCTTCGGTGGGTAAAGTTCGAAAAAAGTCCCCAGAAGAAAGAATAAGGGAGGTCTTTCAAAAGGCCGGAAGGCCCCTCCTCCTGCGGGAGCTTTATCACCTCCTTAACATTCCCAAAACGGAAAGGGCCTCTTTCCGGCGCCTTGTAAAACGCATGGTGGGGAAGGGACTCCTGGTTCACATCAAAGGGCGCCGTTACGGGCTTCCGGAACAAATGCAGTTGGTCACCGGGCGCCTGGCCGTTCACCCCGAGGGCTACGCTTTCGTAAATCCGGAAGACGAAAAGGCCCCCTCGGTCTTTATCCCTCCGGGACGACTCAAAGGGGCCCTCGACGGAGATCTGGTGGTAGCCCGCATCGAACGGCGCACCCGCAAGGGCCCGGAAGGTTCTGTTATAAGAATATTGGAACGACGCCGCAAAAAGATCGTAGGTTTCTTTTACCAGAGCCGCCGGGTCTCCACCGTCATTCCCGAAGACGAACGGCTCCCCATTGAGATTCTGATCCCACCGGACAAGACCCGGGGCGCTGAGGACGGCCAGATGGTAGTGGCCGAAATTACCGACTTTTCCCCGGGACGACGCATCCCTGAAGGCCGGATAGTGACCGTTCTCGGAGACCCTGAGGACCTCTCCACCCAGGCCAAGGCCGTCATCTTCAACTATGAGTTACCCCACCGGTGGAACCGTAGGATACGGGAAGCTTTGGAAGCCATACCCGAAGAGGTTCGGCCGGAAGATAAAGTCGGACGCAAGGATCTCACCCGGGTACCACTGGTGACCATCGACGGAGAAAACGCCCGGGACTTCGACGATGCGATCTGCGTACGCAGGACTCGCACGGGATACAAACTTTACGTGGCCATTGCCGATGTTTCCCATTACGTGCCGCCCGGTTCGGCCCTCGACGAGGAGGCCTATAAGAGGGGGACCAGCGTCTACTTCCCGAACATGGTGGTGCCCATGTTCCCGGAAAAGCTCTCAAATGGCATCTGTAGCCTAAACCCCCAGGTTGAGCGCCTGGCCATGGCCGTAGAGATAGATTTTGATCGGGAAGGCCAGGTCCGGAGGAGCAAGTTTTACCCTGCGGTCATTTTCAGCCACGCCCGCCTCACCTACACGGAAGTCAAGGCCATGCTGGTGGACCGAGACCCGGAACTTCGGCGCAAGTACAAACCTCTACTCCGGATGCTCGAGAACGCCGCGGAGTTAGCCATGATTCTGCGGGAAAGGCGTCTGGCCCGGGGGAGCATCGACTTCGACCTTCCCGAGCCCGAAGTTCACCTGGATCTTCAGGGCGAGATTCAGGACATCGTGAGGCGGGAAAGACACCTGGCCCATTTCATCATCGAAGAATTTATGATCGCGGCCAACGAAGCCGTAGCCCGGTTCCTGACCGAAAGAGGCTATCCCTTTCTCTATCGGGTACACGAAGCTCCGGACCCGCTCAAACTCAAAGAATTCGTGGAGTTCGCCCGCAGCCTGGGACTGGATCTGGAAGTCCCGGTTGAGCCCGAGCCTTCCTGGGTGCAGGAGATCATTCAACTGACCACCGGTAAACCTTACGCCTATCTGGTAAACACCTTACTTCTGCGCTCCATGAAACAGGCCCACTACTACCCGGAAAATATCGGACACTTCGGGCTGGCCTCGAAGTGCTACTGCCACTTCACCTCTCCCATCCGTCGGTATCCAGATCTCGTGGTCCACAGAGTTCTCAAGGCCGCCCTGAAGAGAAAACGGCCACCTTACTCTTACGAGGAACTGGTAGAGGCAGGCAAACACCTCTCTCAACGCGAACGCACGGCTATGGAGGCCGAGCGAGAGATGTTTGAGAGAGTCCAGGTGCGCTTCATGCGGGATCACCTCGGGGAAACCTTTACCGGGATCATATCCGGGGTCACGGCTTTCGGATTCTTTGTGGAGCTGGAAGAATACTTTGTCTCGGGGCTGGTCCGGCTGGTGGATCTCCACGACGACTACTACTTTCTAGACGAGAAAAACCACCGTCTAGTAGGTCGTCGCACCGGGAAGATCTTTCGCCTAGGAGACCGGGTCAAAGTCCGTGTAAGAGAGGTCAATCTTCGCCGCCGACGTATCACCTTCGAACTCGAGGAAAAGATAAACTGAAGATCTACGAAGAGGGAGTGGAGGAAGCTTTTAGCCTTTCTGAGGCTTGGCTAGCAAGCTCTCCCACGGAAAGCCTGACGAATTCCTTTCCATCGAAGAAATAGAGCTCCTGCTGGCTCTCGCGGAGCCTAGACAGCCTGGGAACTAACTCCGGAGCCTCGGGGAAGGGTGCTAGATTGGCCAGGGCCCAGGCGGAAAGCCCCGCAACGATCTCATCCGGGGAGGAGAGAAACGGTGCCAGATACCGGGGAGCCTCGGCCTCAAGCAGCCGCGGCCTTTCCTTCTCCGCCAGGCGCCCTATGCCCCAGGCCACCCCCCGCTGAGCCGGGGGATACTCAAGCATATTGCCGTCCGGCCGGAGGTAGGAGACCAGGATGTGCGTGTATTCCTCGGCCAGCCCCCGATGATGGTAAAGAGACTCGGCTAGCGCCTCGGGGGCTCCCCAGGCCATACCGCCCGACTCCTCATTGAGCATCCACATAAGACGCCGGATGACCACCCGGGCGGCCTCGAGATCTTCCCGGGCTATACGGGCCACGGTGGGCCCCAAGGCCAGGATGGCCAGCCAGCGTACCCGTTCCTCCCGGTGACAGAAGGCCCCGATGAGAGGACTAACGAGCTTTCGGGGCGGAAACCTTTCAAGCTCACGATAAAGGGTGGGGAGATCCGGGGCCCGCTCAAGAAGGCCCCAGATCTCCTTTTTCAGGCTCAGGACCCTAGGCACCGCAGGTTTCCTTCACTTTTTTAGCCAAAAGTTTCCCCAGTTCCTCGCACTGCTTGAGATCCTCGGCCGTAGGAGCATATTTCACCTTGAAGCCCTCGTGCACGATCTCGGTCTTGGTCTCCTCGAAGATCTTGTTAAGGTGCTTCACGGCCTCTCCACTCCAGCCGTAGGAGCCAAAGGCCAGGCCCAGTTTCTTGCGGGGCCGCAACCCTTTCATGTAGGTGGTAAATCCGGCCACCGTGGGGAGAAGCCCGTTATTGAGAGTGGAGGAACCAATGGCCAAGGCCTTGGCCTCCATAACCTCGGCCATGAGTTCGGTTTCGTCCGAGACCGAGAGCTTGAAAAGCTCAGCCTCCACGCCCTCCTTCACCACGCCCTCATATACGGCCCAGGCCATCTTCTCCGTGCTGTTCCACATGGTGTCATACATTACCAGCACCCGGGGTTTGGCCTCGTAGCGACTCCACCGATCGTAAGCCTCGATGATCTCCTTCACGTGCTTGCGCCAGATGACCCCGTGGTCCGGACAGATCATCTCTATCTCAAGCTTCAGATCCTGGACCGCCTTAAGGACCTTTTGGACCTGCGGCGAGAAAGGCAACACGATGTTGGCGTAGTATTTGGCAACCTCCTGGAAAAGTTCGCAGAAGTTGGCCTCGTCGTCAAAACGGGTACTAGTGGCGTAATGTTCCCCAAAGGCGTCCTGGGAGATGAGGATCTTGTCCTCTGGAAGGTAGGAAACCATGCTGTCCGGCCAGTGGACCATGGGCGTCTCTATGAACTTGACCGTCCGACGCCCCAGCTTGAGTTCGTCTCCGGTCTTGACCTCGTGGAAAGGCCAGTCCTCCTGATGGAAGTAACCGATCATACCTAGCCTGGCGTTCCGGGTGCAGAAAATCTTCTCCGGCTTTACGGCTTCCACCACCTTGGCAATGGCCCCTCCGTGATCGGGTTCAATATGATTGATAATTAAATAGTCGATCTTCTGGGGATCTCCGATGACCTCCCGAATGTGGGCCATGAGGGTCTCGAAAAAGGGGGCTTTGACGGTATCGAAGAGAGCGATCTTTTCATCCACCAGAAGATAAGCATTGTAGGTAGTCCCACGATGCGTGGTGTAACCGTGGAAATCGCGGACATTCCAGTCCACGGCTCCCACCCAGTAGAATCCCTCTTTGATCTTGACGGCGCCCATCTCTTTTCACCTCCTTTTTCTCTATGATTTTCTATTCTTCAACCGGCACAAACTCGTTCTTGGCGGCCCCGCAGACGGGACAGGTCCAGCTGTCCGGCAGATCCTCAAAAGACGTCCCCGGAGGATATCCCCGGTCGGGATCTCCTTGGGCAGGGTCGTAAATGTAACCGCAAACGCTACATTGATATTTCTTCATGGCTGACCCCTCCCTCCATTATTTCTGATAAGGTTCGCAAACCTTGGAAGATTCCCAGAGACCGTGAAGGTTGCAATACTCTCTGGCGGTGACCTTTTCAGCCTCTACCATGAAGAAAGCCTCCGGAGCCTCGCCGGGCTTCAGAAACTGGATGTAGGAGCGACCATCGGCCTGAAGCTCGATCCACTGAATGTAATGTTTTTCCTCCATGGGATGGGGGACGCTGCCGACCTTGACCTTGTAACCGCCCTCCACCTTCTCTATGACCGGGACGTGTTTTTCCTGGGCCGCATCCACCGTGCCCGGCTCAAGCTTCTCCATGGGCTGACCACAGCAGACCAACTCTCCCTGGCCCGCCTGAAGTACCATGACCATGTTTCCACAGACGTTACATCTATAAATCCCTAACCTCTCTGCCATCTCAAAACCTCCTTTAGTAGATTTAATCTATCGAAATAATCTAAAATTAAAAAATTGATCTGTCAACTCCAGATTCATGAAAGCATCCGGTAGAGGCGTTCAAGCTCCTGTCGGAGCTCCCGGAGCAGTCTTTCGGAAGGGAGATCCTTACGAGAAGCGCGGGCCAAAACCTTGCGGGCTCCGGCAATGGTGTAGCCTTCTTCGTAGAGGAGACGCTTTATACGCCGCAGAAGCTCTAGTTCAGAAGGACCGTAGAACCTTCGGCCAGCCACCCTCCGGGGTCTCAACTGCGGGAATTCCTTTTCCCAGTACCGGATCACATGGGGCTCAAGCCCCAGAATATCGGCCACTTCACTTATGGTGTAATATCGCCGAATCTCATTCTTCGGCATGCAGCAAGGCTTTAAGAGTGGGAGCCGGCCGGAAAAGAACGGTCTTGGTCCCCGGAATGATGATAGGCTCCCTAGTTTTGGGATTCACTCCTCGACGGGGCCGACGCTTGTGTACCCTGAAGGAACCAAAATGGAAGATCTTGACCTCCTCCCCTCGTTCAAGAGCCGTCTTGATCTCTTCCAAAAGGGTCTCTACCAGATGATACATGCTCCTTTCCGAGAAACCAAACCTCTCGTGGAGATAACGAGCCAAATCCCTTTTGGTGACCGTTTCCCGTTTTGCCATCTCTTACCTGGGCCGGGCCTTGAAATACTCTAGTATTTTCCGAGAAAATTCCTCCTGGATCCGGTTAACTTCTTCGTCCTTGAGGGTCCTTTCCGGGGAACGGTAAACGAACCTCAGGGTAACGCTTTTTTCCCCCGGCGGAATAGGATCACCCCGGTAAATATCCACCACCTCCACCCTCTCTAAATAAGGAATAGCCAACCCGGACACAAAATGCAAGATCTCTCCCACCGGGAGATCCTCCCGCACGATCATGGCCAGATCCCTAGAGGTGGCCGGAAAGCGCGGCAGACCCCGATATCTTTTCGGGATCTCCGGAAGGGCCAACAACCTCGAAAGATCGATCTCCGCCACCCATACCGGCTCGGAAAGCTCGAAACGGGCCCGCAAATAGGTCTTGAGGGCCCCTGCAAAACCCACCACCTCTCCCTGGGCCAGAAGGCTGAAGGAAAGCCCTCTCTTGAGAAAAGTTTCTTCGGAATAAGGCTTCAAGCTGAGCCCCTCCAGCCGCCACTCTGTCAGGAGCCTTTCCAGAATACCCTTCAGGTCATAAATTTCGGGCGGACGGGCCAGATTCTTCCAGAAATCCGGCTCAGCCGCCCCCATCATCAAAATACCCAGATGCAACTTCTCTTCAGGAAGTTTCCCCTCCTGGGGCAAAAACACCCGCCCCACCTCAAAGATCTTGAGACGCGAAACCTCTCTAAAGAAGTTAAAACGGGCGGTCTCAAGAAGACCGGGGAGGAGCATAGTCCGCATCACGGATTGGGCTTCCGAAAGTGGGTTAGCCAGACGCAGGGGCCGAAGCCTGAGATCCCCCTCAGGAAGCTCCAAGGCCGAAAGCGTCTCTGGAGAGATAAAGCTGTAGTTGATCACCTCATAGAAGCCCAGGGCCCGCAGGACCTCCCGCGTGCGAGAGATCAGAAGATCCTCCCTCTCCGGAGCCCTGGCCGAAAGCTCCACCACCGGGAGGCTTACGGGCAGGCGATCGTATCCGTAAATGCGGGCCACCTCCTCGATAAGATCCTCCTCCAGAGAAAGGTCATACCGGAAAGAAGGCGGCTTATATCTCAGACTCTCTCCCTGGACCTCAACCTCTCCCCCGGTCCTCTTCAGGATTCCGGCCACTTCTTCCCGGTTAAGCTCCACCCGGAGGTAACTTTTGAGCCGGGAGAACCGGAGAGTGATTTCTGGAGCGCGATAAGGCCGGGGATAGAGATCCAGACGACCAGGAACAATCTCTCCTCCGGCGGTCTCCAGTATAAGGGCTGCCGCCCTCTCCAGAGCCCGAATCACCCCCTCGGGATCCACGCCGCGCTCAAAACGATAGGAACTATCCGTGGAAAGCTTTAGAGCTCGTGCCGTGCGGCGGATAGAAGAGGTCTCGAACCAAGCGGATTCCAGGAAGACTTCCCGAGTCTCCTCTCCCACCC
>WFPH01000061.1 GCA_015487645.1 Thermosulfurimonas sp.
CATCCCTCCCCCTAAGCCTCCCTCTCGTGGACCTGAAAAAGACCTCTTGATAAGACAGCTTCTCAAAGATTATGAGCGTCTGGTGGCCATCGACGAACTGGCCAAGCTCGACCGCAAGAAAGCTTTGCGAAAACTCGTAGTGAAAGCCAAAAATGAACTCCGGGAACTCCTTCTGCGAATAGAAAAAGGATATGGAGAGATCCTGGCCCAGAAAGAAGAAGAGATCAAAAAGTTTATTGCCTCTCGAGAACCTAAAAAGATGTTCCCGGAGATTCGAGAAGTTTTGTGGTGTAAGACCGCTACCCGCTCTATAATTATACCCATTGAAGAGGTCGCTTTTGCGGGAGAAATTAAAGACTACTGGCGGCCCCACCTGATGGAAGGCCTCTTCCCCCTAAAGCTTCTCAAGGGGAAGGGGTTCTTTGAAAGGCTTTTTGGCAAAATTAGCTCCAAGCTTCAAGGAGCCCTATCCGAGAAAGAAGAGAAAGAGCTTCAAGAAATGATCTTCAAGACCAATAAACTCTTGACGAACGAAAGTAAATTGGTCCTCCTCTGGAAAGATAACAGGTCGCTGGCCCTTCTGGTAGAGGATTTTAAACTGTTAACTCTGGATCCCCAGGTGGAATGGCTTCCGGCCGAAGCCCCCTTTTTGGCGAAAACCTTTTTAGATGGAGAGGAGGTCTATCTTTTTTCCGTAGCCCAGAGCTAATATGCTAGACCAGGAACTTAAGGCCTACATAGAAAACCGTCTAAAAGAAGCCGAACTTTACGCCAAACAGGGCCTGGTGGACGAGGCCCTGGAAGTCTATAAGGAACTCCGGGATCTGGTCTCCACCGAAGAGAACGGCCTCAAACAGGAGATCCAGAAAAGGATCTTTGAGCTTGAGGCTTTCAAGGGGGTGGTCTCGGAGGAGGTCTCCAGTGAGGAATCCTCCTTTGAAGAAAAGTTGAGAAAGGCTCTCATACTCAAAGATGGGGCCTTTTATCAGCAAGCCATCAAAATTCTGGAAGAACTGCTCGAGGAAAGACCCAGCCTGGAGGTCTATCGAGCCCTGGCGGAGTGTCTCGAAGCGTTAGGACATTTTGAAAAGGCCGTTAGCGTCCTGAAAAAGGCTCTCAAGGAGATTTCCTTTTCTCCAGAATCCAAATCGGATTTCCTGGCTCTGGAAAAGAAGTTGGCCGAGGATCTGGAAAAAGCATACGAGTTTGACGAAGCCCTTACCCTTTATCAAGCCTTATTGAAAGAAATCCCCGAAGAAAAAGAATTTTTTACGGAAAAGATCGAATTTTTGAAGAGTATAGTAGCTTCATGTGGGCGTTTAAAATTTCTCCTTAAGAAAAAGATCGTCACGCCTTCGATATGCAAAGAGGCCGCAGAGATCGCTAAAGAGACCGGAGAAAGCATAGAGGAAGTCCTGATAGAAAAATTTCATATTCCAAAAAGTGAGATCGGCGAAGCCCTTTCTCGATTTTACAATTGCCCCTTCTGGGAATTCTCGGAAAAAGAATTGATCCACAAACCACGCTGTCTTGAGGGAGTAAAAGAGTCCTTTTTGCGCCAGTTAGTAGTAGCTCCTATAGAAAACGACGAAGGCCAAATCACGCTGGTCACCGACAATCCCTTCAATCTGGACAAGATCGAACAGGCCAAAAAGATCTTAGAACTTCGAGAGTTTGAGATCGCCGTCGGTATAAAAGAAGACATTCTCAAGCTTCTGGATCTCTACTACGGGAAGATTCACTACTTCGAGCCCTCGGAAATGCCCCAGTTGGAAGTCATTCCCGAAGAGGAAGAAGAAGCCCTCGAGGAAGAGGAAGCTCTCCCGGAGGATCAGGAAAGTGTAGTGGTTCAATTGGCCAACTATATCCTTGAAGAAGCATACAATCGAGGGGCTTCGGACATCCATATTGAAAGCCTTACCGGCCGGCGAGGCGCCCAGATCCGCTTCCGCATCGATGGGGAGTGTATACCTTTTCAGACCGTTCCTTATTCCATGAAACGCCCCCTGGTCTCCCGATACAAGATCATGGCCGGGCTGGATATTGCGGAAAAACGGCTACCCCAGGACGGAAAGATCAAGTTTCGCACCCGCACCGGTAAGGTCTTCGAGGTCCGTGTGGCCACCATTCCCACCATAGAGAACAACGAGGACGTGGTCATGCGAATCCTGGGCGGGGTCCAGGCCCGGACCCTAGAGGAGATCGGCCTACGACCGGAGGTCTTAGAGCAGTTCAAAAAACTGCTAGAAATGCCCTACGGCTTGATCCTGGTGGTCGGTCCCACAGGCTCCGGTAAGACCACCACCCTTCACGCGGCTCTCCATTACATCAACCGCCCCAGTAAGAAGATCTGGACCGCCGAAGATCCGGTGGAAATCGTGCAGGAAGGCTTAAGACAGGTCCAGGTCCGTCCCAAGATCGGACTTACCTTCGCCCGGGTACTCCGGGCCTTTCTGCGGGCTGATCCCGACGTCATCATGATCGGGGAGACCCGAGACGAAGAAACCGCCCACACCCTGATCGAAGCTTCTCTTACCGGGCATCTGGTCTTCTCCACTTTACATACCAACAGCGCCCCGGAAACCGTGACCCGGCTTCTGGGCATGGGGATCGATCCTTACAACTTCGCGGACGCCCTCCTGGGAGTGCTAGCCCAGCGTCTGGCCAAACGGCTCTGTCCGGACTGCAAGGAACCCTATCAACCCACGGACAAGGATCTGGAAGAACTGATCTTCGAATATGGAGAGCACCCCTTGAAGCCCCTGACCGAGGAAGAAGTCCGCCAGGCCACCCTTTACCGGCCGGTGGGCTGCAGTCGTTGCAACCATACCGGTTACCGGGGCCGAATAGCCATTCACGAACTCCTCATTCCCAACGACGAAATCCGGGAGCTCATCGTTAGGGCTTCCCCGGTCCATGAAATTCGGGACGCGGCCATGCGAAACGGGATGTTTACCCTAAAACAGGACGGTATTTTCAAGGTCCTGACCGGAGAGACCGACCTCAAACAGGTCCGAGCGGTCTGTGTCCGCTGATTAGAAAAGTTCCCGGAGTTTTTTCACGGTTTCAGCCTTTACCTCGTAGACATAAGGACCACTTTTCACATAAAACTTCTCTCCAGACCGCCCGAAAAGAAGTTTTCTCTCAAAGATCTTGGTCTTGACCTCGAGACGCCCGATTTCTTTCTTAAATTCCTCTGGAGGAACTACCTTTTCGGCAAAGAACGGAAAGAAACTCCGCAACCGCTTTTTTACCTCCTCCGGATCCATCTTGCGCTTATGCTCCTTCTTGGTTAAAAGCCAGGCCTCTTTTTCTTTTCTAAGGAGATAGAGCCGCTTTCCCTGCCAGAAGAGGGCCAGGGATTTGAGGTCGGGATAGGCCAGAGTCAGGATGGTCTTATCCACCCAGGGCTCGGCCGAAGGTTCCCCGGGGCTTTCAGACCAGATCTCAAACCGGGCCAGGAGGTTATCCGGAACCAGATAAACCGCCTCCGAACTCTGTGGTCGCACGAAACAACTCTCCCAATAAGGGCCTCTTTTTCCAATAAGGATATGGAAGATTTCCTTCCCCTTCCGAAGACCTACCAGATGTAAGGCCTTCTTGTCCGTAAGATAAAAGGTCTCCCAGTAAGTTTTACCCCGGGCCCTCTCTTCTCCCGATAAGGAAGCCAGATCCGAAAGGAGCCTACGAATCATGGCCTCCTTCGCCGGCCGGGGAAAGTCCTCCTTCTTGGAAGGCCCCCATATCTCCCAACGGCCCTGTGAAAACTTTAGGGTAAGGACTTTCTCTGGATGGGTCCCCAGCCAGACCCGAAGCTCATCGGCCTTTCTCCAGGTCTCTTCTCCTATCCGGACCAAAAGGGCCTCTTTTATCCCTTCCGGGCGTTCGGCCCGCTGAACCACGAAGTACATAAGGAACAGAATGACCAAAAGCCCGGCCAAAAAGACCAGATTACGGGGACTCACGACCGGCCTCCTGATAAAATCTCCTGCGCCGGCTTCGTCTGTGCCAGAAAAGGAGCCCTCCTAGAAGGGCCCAGGCCAGCGCCGGCAGAAAGACCACCACCAGGCGCCAGAAGAGTCGAACCTGAGGCGAGACCGGAGGAAGATACCTTACCGGTTTCAACCTGGCCCGCAGGGAAAGCAGTTCGCCGCCGAGAGCCAGAGCTTCCGCAGCGTTGGCAAAGAATAGGGCGTTGTCGAAGATGTCAATGATCCCGTCCGCAAACATGGCCCCGGAGCCCACCAGAATAAGTCTCCCGGGCTGGGACGACTCCGGGGCTACGGCCGTCTTTTTCTCCCGAGAGGACTTCTTTGTTTCTTTTTCTCCGGGCCAAGGGGGCGCGGTGCCATTAAAGGGCAGCGGGAATCGGCCTTCTACCAGAAGCGCCAGAGGATACGCCCGGGTCTCCTTCGGAGGGGTAAAGTCCTTTTCGCTGAGAGACCCGAGTCCCACCTCCTCGGCCCAGGCTCTAGGCGAAGAAGTGAAAAGGGGCTTCACCTTGAGACCGAGCTTTTGGGTAATCTTCTGATCTACCTCCAAGGGGCTTCCCCAAAGATAGAGAAGGGCATTCAGACCATGAGTGATGGGGGAGGCCTGGTCCATCTGAGGAGCAAGAACCTGCACCTGCATGGGGAAATTGACCGGCACATGGACCAGGGCCTTGAAGATACCGATCTCCCTTTCCTGAGAGACGGCCATGGTGACCATCTGATGATCGAAAAGGACCTGGTTCTTGATCTCAAGACCGTAGGTCTCAAGGAGCTTGTTGACCGAAAGGTCCTGGGGCATGGGGGTGGCCAGAATTTCGCCCTCCGGGCCCGGATTATAGGAAAATCGGGCCGCGGAAGTGGCCAGCATGACCGCACCTCCCCGGTGAAGGAAACGGCCGATCTCAAAGAGCTGGCGGTCATTGAGTTTCCCGGGCGAGAGTATCACCAACAGCCGGGCCTTCTCAGGAAGGCCATTTTCCTTGGTCAGGGGGGTGCCTTTGACCTCAAATCCCAGGGCCCGAAGGATCTCCTCCGCCGTGCGATAGCTCCCAGAAAGGAAATCCGTCCGGGAGAGGAAAGCAACTACCGGTTTCTCGGAAAGCGTAAGCTTATAAATCCGGGAAACCAGATCATATTCCAGGGTAGAGAGCGAATCCGGGACCACCTGGGGGATGACCTCTTCAGGCTTGTCGAGGTAGGCCAGGGCTATGGCACTATAGACCCTTCGGACGCTCACTTTGTCTCTCTCAATGGTTTGAACCGCAAAGGGCTCTATACCCCGATCCCGAAGCTTCCTTTCAAGCTCCGGATCCTTGGTGGGGTCTACCACCGCGTAACGCACCCGGGGATTCAGAGCCGAGAGCTCCTCAAGTAGAGCTCGCACCTCCACCGTGAGATTCTTCATGGCTGGAGGGAGTTTCTCCGGAGAAGAAACATAGTAAGTGATCTGGAGAGGGGCCTTGAGGCGGGCAAGGACCTTTCGGGTAACCGGCGATAGGGTGTAGAGCTTCTCCTCGGTAAGGTCGAGACGGGGTAGCTTAACCTGGGCCAGCACGGCATTGAGCACCAGCACAAGGCCCAACCAAACCGCCACCGAAGGGTAAAAAAGCGGCCGGCGATGGTAACGAAGATAGCCCGCAAGGGTGAAATAATTGAGAATCAGAAAAGTTGCGGTGTAGGTCAGAAAGAAGAAGACCTCCCGCAGGGGCACCACCCCTTTGATGAAAGGCGAAAGGTGGGGAGTAAGCCCCAGAGCATTTCGCAGAAAGGCCCCCACTCCGGGAAGCCAGGAATCCAGCGAAGAAGACACCAGATCCGTGCCCAGGAGAATACTTACCAAACCGGCCACCGCCGTGAGCACAAAGGAAGCGATCTGATCCTCAAAAAGGGCGGAGATGAAAAGTCCAAGCGCAATATAGAACCCCAGGAGCAAAGCCGCGCCCACATAGCCCGCTACTAGGGCTCCGCTGTCCGGATCCCCCAACACGGCAAGCATCAAAGGGATGATCAGGGTTCCGGACAGGATGGTCAGCCCGAAAAGGTAAGTACCCAAGAACTTGCCCAAAACCAGGGACCAGGTGGGAAAAGGGAAGCTCAGGAGAAGCCCTAGAGTGCCGCTCTTTCTCTCCTCGGCCCAGACCCGCATGGTGAGCGCGGAAACGAAGACCAGGAGGATCACCGGAAAGGGCTCAAAGAAGGCCCGCATGTCGCAGACCCGGGCCAGGAAGAAGGTGTTCATATAAAGCCCGTTCACTACCAACAGAAAGGCTACGGCAAAGATATAGGCCAGAGGCGAACGGAAGTAGCCCAGATACTCCTTTTTCAGAATTACCCAGAGCCCGCGTATCATGAACGCCCCACCAATTTCAAGAAGAGTTCCTCCAGCGAAAGCCTCTCAGGGAAACACTCCTTGACCGGCCAGCCCTTCTCGCAGAGGAAACAAGCCAGATCCGGCCGATCCTCTTCCAAGACTACCCGAAACTCTCCTTCGGTAAGGCGCGAGACCTCCACCACTCCGGGAATCCCCTTCAGATCCTCGGAAAGACTCCCTTCCACCCGCACCCGATAGACCGGTTTGGGATATATCTGCCGGTAGATCTCCTCTTGGGTGCCGGAGGTGACTTCCCGGCCCTGGTTGAGGATGAGGATCCGGTCCGCCAGGGCCTCCACTTCCTGAAGGATATGGGTGGAAAAGATGATGGCTTTTTCCGCCGCGAGTTCCCGGATGAGGCTTCGCATCTCGGCGATCTGCAAAGGATCGAGCCCGGTGGTGGGTTCGTCCAGGATCAGGATGGGAGGATCGTGGATCAGGGCCTGGGCCAGCCCCACCCGCTGCCGAAACCCCTTGGAGAGCTCTCCAATAGGTTGCCGGAGAACGGACTTGAGGCCACAGGCCTCAATGACCCAGGACTCCCGAGCCTTCTTTCTGGCCCCGGAAAGCCCCCGAGCCTCGGCCACGAAGGAGAGATACTCCCCCACCTCAAGATAGTCATAAAGAGGGGGAGTTTCGGGCAGATACCCGAAGAAGGCCCGGGCGGTCTCGGGCTGGGCGACCACGTCCACCCCGTTGAGGAGAACTCGCCCGGCTGTGGGCACGATCTGGGTGGAAAGGATCTTCAGGATGGTGGTCTTTCCGGCTCCATTCGGCCCGAGAAGGCCCAGAATCTCCCCGGCCGAGACCGAGAAAGAGACTCCGGCCACGGCCAGCCGTGAACCGTAGGCCATCTCCAGGCCTTCGGCCTCGACCAAGCCTCCCATCGTCCCATAAAATAGATACGCTCTTAAGCGAAGGCAAGGGCCTCTTTCTTAAGATCCACCACCAAAAGAGCTATCCGCACCCGGGTGCGGGAAGGCACCCGTCCCTCCCGGGCCTTATCCTCCAGATAGGCCCTGAGGGCTTCCCTGAGCTTTTCGTCCACCGCAAGGCCCTCGCCACGAATCTTGAAAAGAAGTCTCTCGATCTCCTTCTCCAAAGGGCGGCTTCTCTCCCAGACACCGGAAAAAAATCTGAGATCCGCAGGATAGCCTAAAGAAAATAAATAATTAAAGAGAACCACCGCCCCGGGACTCCTTGGTCGGGGGCGACGCCCGAAGAAACGCTCGAGCACCTCCCGAAAGAGCTCGTTCTCCCTGAGCCCGGCCCACTGGACCACCACCAGAAACCTGCGGGTGATCTCAAGCAGCCGATCCACCTCCTTAAGATCGTTGAGAACAGGGGTAAGGGAAACGAAGACGGTATCGAAAGTCTCTGAAGGAGACCAGGTGCGCCAATCAGCCTCCACCACCTCCACGTTCCGCAGACCGGCGGCCTCGAGTTTGCGCCGGAGGACGGCCAGCATCCCGGAGGAAACATCCAGGGCCACCACCCGCCTGACCCTGGGGGCAAAGCGCAGGGTGTAAGTCCCGGTTCCGCAGCAGAGATCGAAAAGGGAAAAGTCTGGCGAAAGGGCCCCGGCCCTTTCCATTTCGGCCACCACCGTGGCCACCATTTCGCGATAAAACGCATTTTCTTCCAGATCGTCATAAGTATCCGCCATCCGGTCCCAGAAATCCGGCTTGAGAAAGGCCTCATCCTCGGGTGTTTTAAAAGACTCCTGGTAAGCCTTCCAGAATTCAGGCCGAAAAGGGTCAGGAACCTTTTTCATGCTCGACCTCGTGGTGATAGATGGCATCGAGGATACCGTTCACAAAGGCCGGCGAATCCTCGGTGCCGAACTCCTTGGCCAACTCCACAGCCTCGTTGATGGCCACCCGGGGCGGAATGTCTGGCCGAAAAAGAAGCTCGTAGGCCGCCAGACGCAGGATGTTACGATCGGTGGCCAGCATACGATCCAGACGCCAGTTACGGGAATATTTCGAGATGACCTGATCCAGGGTCTCCTGTTTTTCCCGTACCCCTTCCACCAATTCCCGGGCGAACTCGAAGGCCCCCTCCGGAGGCTCGATGTGTTCCCGGTAGTTCGCCAGAGCCTCCTCCAAAGGGATACCAGCCACATCCCATTGATAAAGAACCTGCAGGGCTATCTGCCTTCCCCGATGTCTCAAGCCCATCCCAACTCCCCCAGAATCCCCGCCAGGCGCTCCCGGAAACGGGGATAAATGAACTCTTCCTTAAGGATCCGAAAGCCGGCCTCGCCCAGTCTTTGGGCCTCCTCTCTGTGGGTTAATAATCTTCTCAGAGCTACGGTCAAGCCCTCCAGGTCGCCATAAGAGACCAGGAGACCGTTGACCCCTTCGCGAACCACCTCCGGGATACCTCCGGCTGAAGCCCCCACGACCGGTTTTCGGAAATACATGGCCTCAAGGAAGGCGATCCCGAACCCCTCTCCCCGGCTAACCAGGAGAAAGACCTCCGCCCCTGCAAGGAACCCGGCCACCGACCGTCTTTCACCCAGGAAATGTACGCGATCGGCCAGGCCGAGCTCTAGACTCAGGCGGTGGTACTCGGCAACGAGTTCACCTCCCCCCACCACCACGTAATGTAAAGACGGAAAATCCCGCCGGAGTTCGGCCAGGGCCCGGATGACCAGATCCACCCCCTTGTAAGCGGCCTCTCTCGAGAGCCGGGCCACGGTCACAAGATAGGGCCCCTTTACCGTAAGGCCGGAGGTCTCCTCTCCGGGAAAGAAGGGATCGAGGGCCGGGGGCAGAAGGTACCAGGGACGGACAAGCCGGTTGGCCGAAAGGAAGCGTTCGGCCGTATAGCGACTCACGGAGAAAAAAGCCCGGGCGCGGCGGAAGACCCAGCGGGCCAGAGATGGGTATCGCCGCCAGGCCTCCAGGCCGTGTAGCACGAAGGCCACGGGACGGCCGCGCAGGATGAGGGGGAGGGCCTTAGGCCAAAGGGTTGTCCGGGAAAAGATCACGGGCTCTCGGCCCCAGAGGAAAAGGCCAGCTCCTTTCTGGAAGCTTTTTCGGGGAACATATCTTTCGTCCGGAGCGTGGTCCCTGAAAGCCAGAATACGAACCTTAGGCGAAAGCTCAAGCAGGGCCTTGGCCAGAATCCTGGCGTAAGCCGCCTCTCCGCTGATCTCAGAAAAGAGTGAAGGCGCGCAAAAGATCAAGGGAGTTTTGCCAGGAGATCGGCCATCTCTAGGGCCGCCATGGCGGCTTCGAACCCCTTGTTGCCGGCCTTGGTCCCGGCCCTCTCTACCGCCTGTTCGATGGTGTCGGTGGTGAGCACGCCGAAGATGATGGGAACCCCGGTCTCCAGGGAAGCCTGCGCGATCCCCTTGGCACACTCCGAAGCCACATACTCGAAGTGCGGCGTAGCCCCCCGGATAATGGCCCCGAGGCAGATCACCGCCTGGTAACGTCCGCTCTGGGCCAATCGCTTGGCCACCAGCGGAATCTCGAAGGACCCCGGCACCCAGACCACGGTCACGTCTTCCTCCCGCACCCCGTGGCGAAAGAGGGCATCGAAGGCCCCTTTGAGAAGCTCCTGGCTGATAAAGGAGTTAAAACGCCCCACCACCAGGGCAAACTTTTGCCCCTCGCCCCGATACTGTCCGTGGATCTCCCTAACCATGTCCGCCTCCTTAGTAATCAAACATACTCAGAAGGTGCCCCAGCTTTTCCCTTTTACACTTGAGATAACGGTAGTTCTCCTCGTGGGGTTTGATCTCGATGGGCACCCTCTCCACTACCTTGAGGCCGTACCCTTCGAGTCCCACGATCTTCTTGGGATTGTTGGTCATGAGCCGCATCCGGCGCACGCCGAGATCGCGTAGAATCTGAGCCCCGATACCGTAGTCCCGGAGATCGGCCTTGAATCCCAGGGCCTCGTTGGCCTCCACAGTATCCTTACCCTGATCCTGAAGGACATAGGCTCGGAGCTTGTTCAGGAGCCCTATGCCCCGGCCTTCCTGGCGAAGATAGAGGAGGACCCCCCTCCCCTCCTCGGCTATCATCTCAAGGGCCCGCATGAGCTGCGGCCCGCAATCACAACGCAGGGATCCGAAGACATCTCCGGTAAGGCACTCCGAGTGCACCCGGACCAGGATGGGATCCTCGGTCACTTCTCCTTTGACCAGGGCCACGTGGGTGAAGGGATCCACCAGGTTGGTGTAAGCGTAGAGCCGGAACTCTCCCCAGGGGGTAGGCAATCTGGTCTCCACCTCTCGTTTGACTAGACATTCGTTCCGCAGGCGGTAAGCGATGAGGTCCCGGATGGTGATGATCTTTAGGCCATGTTCCGCGGCGAATTTTTCCAGATCCGGAAGACGAGCCATGGTGCCATCGTCTTTCATGATCTCACAAATAACTCCCGCCGGACGCAGACCCGCCAGGCGCGCTAGATCCACCGAGGCCTCGGTGTGCCCGGCCCGCACCAGCACCCCGCCTTCCCGGGCCCGGATGGGAAACACGTGTCCGGGGGTCACGATGTCCTCAGGGCCGCTTTTGGGATCGATGGCCACCCGAATGGTGTGCGCCCGGTCGTAAGCTGAAATCCCGGTGGTGACCCCGTGTCGGGCTTCGATGGAAACGGTAAAAGCCGTATCGAATTGGGTACCGTGGCGACGGGGCTGAAGGGGAAGCTGAAGACGGTCCACATCCTCCGGGGTCAAGGTAAGACAGATAAGTCCCCGGCCGTACTTGGCCATGAAATTGATGGCCTCCGGGGTGACCTTTTCGGCCGCCATGACCAGATCGCCTTCATTTTCCCGATCCTCATCATCCACCACGATGACCATCTTTCCGGCTCGTATGTCCTCAAGCGCCTCCTCGATGGTGGCCACAGGCATCTCCGCTCCTCCACAAAAGGGTTTTTTTATTATAGCCTAACCCGAAAGACCAGAAAGTCACGGAAAGCTATATGTCCTCCGAAAACGCGGCCCGGAAGATAGCCCGACAGGCCCGAGCGGTCACCGTAGCCGTCGTTATAAGCCGTATTCTGGGGCTCGTGCGAGAGCAAGTCCTGGCCCTCCTCTTTGGAGCCGGACGCGAAATGGACGCCTTCGTGGTGGCCTACCGCATCCCCAACCTTCTACGGGATCTCTTCGCCGAGGGTGCCCTGGGCATGGCTTTCACCAAGGTCTTCAGCGCCACCCGCGAGAGAGAAGGCCAGGCCGCGGCCTTCCGGGTAGCCTCGGAAGTGCTCACCACCTTTGGTTTGTTGATCCTGAGCGTAGTAGTTCTCGGAGAGATTCTGGCCCCGCAGATAGTGAACCTGCTGGCCCCGGCTTTCAAGAACTTTGCCGGAAAGTTCGAACTCACCGTTCTTCTCACGCGCCTCATGTGGCCCTTTCTCTTTTTTATAAGTCTCGCGGCGGTGCTGGCCGGGATGCTGAACGCCCTGGGCATCTTCTTCTGGCCGGCCCTCTCCTCGGCGCTCTTCAACCTCACCTCCATCGGTCTCGGGGTAACCCTCTATCTTCTAGTCCCCCGCTTCGGTCTTCCGGGAGCGGCCGGGATGGCCCTAGGAGTCCTTCTGGGGGGCCTGGCCCAGGCCGCTTTTAATCTGCCCTTTCTCCTCCGGCGGAGATTCCGTTTCCAGTTCCGACCGGCCTTCAGGTCCCCGGCCGTGCGAGAGACCCTGAAGCTCATGGCTCCTTCGGTGATCGGACTTTCGGCCATGCAGTTAAACGTCTTCCTCAACACCTACTTCGCCACCTCCTGCGGAGAAGGGGCCGTTTCCTGGCTGGCCTACGCCTTCCGCCTCATGTACGTTCCCCTGGGGCTCTTCGGCGTGGGGCTCTCTCTGGCCCTGCTTCCAGAAGCCAGTCGCCGGGCGGCCCGGGGGGACTATCGGAGTCTGAGAAAGACCTTCGGTTCCTCCCTGCTGGTAGGCCTTAGCCTCTCTGTGCCCTCCGCGGTGGGGCTGGTGGTGCTGGCCGAACCCATCGTGCGCCTGATCTTCGAACACGGCCGCTTCTCTCCCAGCGACACCCTGCATACCGCCGAGGCTCTGCGCCTCTTTGCCCTGGGGCTCCCCTTCTATGGCACCACCAAGGTCTCTGTGCCCGTATTCTACGCCCTGGGGAACACCCTCATCCCGGCCTTCTCGAGCTTTCTTTCCGTGGGGATCAACCTCACCGTGATCCTCTTAAGCCTCCCCTACCTGGGCTTTAAGGCCATCGCCCTCGGCACGGCTCTTTCCCTCACCTTTCAGGCCCTGTTTCTCCTGACCGTGCTCGAGCTCCGAATAAAAGACTTGCTTCCTTTAAGGTTTTGGGTAGGATTTTTAAAGATCTTCGTAGGTGCAAGTCTAATGGGGGGAATAGCCCTGCTTTTGAAAGATAAATGGCCGGTCTGGATAAATATACCGGTTTGTGGGCTCTTTTTTCTGGCTTTTATGAAATTATTCGGTCCTGAAGAGGGCCTTTACTTCTGGAAATTGCGGAGGAAGGCGTAATTTTAATGTCAAGCCTTCCCGAAAAAGGCTGGCACCTCCTGCGAGAAATCCTGGAAGAGATTACCAATCCTGAACTGCGCACCAAACTGGAGGTCATAAAGAAGGCTTATGGAGTCCTATATCAGGAATACAGCCGGGACTATCTCACCGGGCTTTACAACCGCCGCAGTTTCGAGGAAAACCTGGAAAAAGCCGTGGAGCTGGCCCGGAGGGAGGAGAGTTCCTTCACCCTCCTTCTCCTAGATCTCGATCATTTCAAGAAGATCAACGACACCTACGGCCATGATTTCGGAGATCAAGTCCTGGCCGCAGTGGGAAAAACCATCCTCAAGACCATTCGCAAGATAGATTTTCCCGCCCGTTATGGGGGCGAGGAGTTTGCGGTCATCCTCCCGGGAACGGGCTCTTACGGGGGACTAGGGGTGGCCAGGCGTCTCAAAGAGGCCCTGGAAGCCTTGAGATTCGACACCCCAGACGGTAAGATCGGAATTACGGTTAGCATCGGCGGAGCGGTCTTTCGCTCCAACCATCGCCTAGGTCCAAGGGAGTTGATAAAGGAAGTGGACCGATTACTTTATTCGGCCAAGAGGCTTGGACGAAGAACGATCGTTTTTAAACCCGAAATCGAACCTCAAGCCGAAGGGCTCTCTCTGGAGGAAAGGGCTCTCCTTTTTGGAAAGAAATAAATAGATGGCGGGCAACACTTTTGGGAGATTTTTCCGGGTTACCACCTTTGGGGAGTCCCACGGTCGGGCCCTGGGGGCGGTCATCGACGGTTGTCCTCCGGGCCTTCCTCTCTCCGAGGCGGATATCCAGGCGGAACTTGAAAAACGCCGCCCCGGGAAACACCTGGGGGAATCCCCTCGTAAAGAGCCGGACCGCGTAGAGATCCTTTCCGGGGTCTTCGAAGGCCGTACCCTAGGCACCCCCATTGCGCTTGTCATCTACAACCGGGATGCCCGCTCTTCGGCCTACGAATCCCTGAAAGAGGTCTTCCGGCCCGGCCATGGAGACTGCACTTACTTCTGGAAATACGGCCTGCGGGACTGGCGGGGTGGAGGTCGCTCAAGCGGCCGGGAGACAGTAGCCCGGGTGGCCGCAGGAGCAGTGGCCCAAAAGGTGCTTGCCCGTTACGGTATCGAGGTCAGAGCCTACACGGTAGCTCTGGGCGGGGTCTGGGCCCGACGCCGAGATCTCTCCGAGATCGATCGCAATCATCTCTTTTGCCCGGATCCTGAAGCTTACGCCGAAATGTGCCGGCGAATAGAAAAAGCTCGCCGGGAAGGCGATTCCCTGGGCGGAGTGGTGGAGATCCGGGCCACGGGGGTGCCGCCCGGCCTCGGGGAACCGGTCTTTGATAAGCTGGATGCCGACTTGGCCAAGGCTCTAATGAGTATCGGGGCGGTCAAAGGGGTGGAGATAGGGGCCGGTTTTGCGGCTGCAGAGAAGATGGGTTCCGAAAACAACGATCCCCTAACCCCGGAGGGCTTCCTCTCCAATAACGCCGGCGGGGTGCTAGCCGGTATCTCCTCAGGCCAGGAGATCATATGTCGGGTGGCTGTAAAACCCATCCCCAGCATCGCCAAGGAACAGTTGACCATTAACGAAAGAGGGGAACCGGTCCGCATCCGGGTGGGCGGACGGCATGACGCCTCGGCCATCCCCCGGATCGTGCCGGTCTGTGAAGCCATGGTTCGGCTGGTGCTCGCAGATCATCTGCTCCAGCAGCTGGCCCTAAAGGCCTTCCGCGAAAATGAGAAGCTACCTTAAGGTCTTCGCCATCCTTTTCCTGGTTTCCCTGCTTATCCTCTTGATTCTAAAATGGACCAGGGTAAGGAATCTTCTGGTTAACCTGCGGGGTGGATCCCGGGAGACTACCTCTCTCATCCGGGCTTTGCCTTTCGATGTCCTTCAGGAGAGATCCCGCCGGGATCTTTACGATCTCCAAAAGAAGCTAACCCCTACCCAGATATTGATCAAAGACATCGCGGCCAGCCCCAGAGGGGCCCCGGTAGGGAAATACGTTCGGGTGAGCGTAGTGGTAGAGGCCTGGGATCGCAAGGCTGCCCTGGAGCTTCAGGCCCATCGGGGCAAACTGGCCACCCTGATCCTGGATTGCATCCAGAAGTTTCCTTACCAGAAATTGGGAACCCGCAATGGTTTTCTGGATTTCAAGAGGAATATCACCCGCCGCATAACATTCTTTTATGGTGACAAGGTCAAGGACGTAAGTATCGTACAGTTTGAGATCCGTGAGGCCGAGCGTTAGCGGAGCCAGGGTTCAAGATCTCGAAAGATCTTCTCCCAACGTTCCTCCTCCCCGGGAGAAAGCAGAAGTTTTACCCGTCCTTCCTCCCCGGAAAGGGTTACCGGAAGGGCCAGATGCCCGAAGCCCTCAAGCACGAAACGCAAAAAAGCCAGTCTGGAGGGGGCGATCTCCAGCTCCACTTCCACGCTTCTCATCGCCTTGACAATCTAGCCCGGATCTGCAAGCCTTGAAAGGACCTTATGGGTTTGGGCCAGTATCAGTGGATCCTCAAACTTCCTCCTCCGGAGGTCGTTCGGGGCCTTAGTCAGGAGGGAGGGTTTCCGAGGCTTCTGGCTACCTTGCTGGCCAATCGGGGGCTACGGGAGGCCCGTGAGGCTTACGCTTTCCTCTACCCCGAGCTTTCCGATTTCGCCGACCCCATGCTCATTCCGGACATGCTCACGGCCGTAAAACTTCTGGCCGAGGCCCTGCTTTCCGGGGAGAAAATCGGTATCTACGCGGACTACGACGTAGACGGTGTTACCGGAGCGGCCATCCTTCACCTCTTTTTCACGGAGCTTGGGGGCCAAACCGAGGTCCTTTTTCCCCACCGGGAAAAGGATGGTTACGGCTTTCACGCCCATCTCCTGCCCTTCTTCCGGGAGAAGGGCGTAAAGCTCCTGGTGACCGTGGACTGCGGCATAACCGCCCATGAGGCCGTGGCCGAGGCCCGCAGACTCGGCCTCAAGGTCATCCTCACCGACCATCACGAACTGCCCCCGCGTCTTCCCGAGGCCCACGCCGTGGTCACTGGGAAGCGCCTTCCCCGGCACTCCCCCTTCTACGACCTCTGCGGAGCCGGCACCGTGCTGGCCCTGGTTCGGGCCTTGAGGCGCTTCCTCCTTGAGCAGGGTTTCTTCGGAGAACGCCCTGTCCCCAACCTCAAGCGTTATCTGGATCTGGCGGCCCTGGGGACGGTGGCGGACATGGTGCCTTTGCGCGGGGAAAATCGTCTGATCGCGGTCTTTGGACTCCCAGAACTCTCCGAAAGCCCCCGCCCGGGAATAAAGGCCCTCAAGGAGGTCGCGGCCACGAACGGAGCCGTGGGCACGGAGGAGGTCCTTTTCCGTCTGGCCCCCCGGATAAACGCCGCCGGACGCCTGAGGGAGGCCCGTCTGGCCTTCGACCTTCTGGTCTCCCGGGATATGGAAGAGGCTCGGAGGCTCGCCCGCGAACTAAACCGGCTGAACAGCGAGAGACAGCGGGTGGAGGAGCAGGTGCTTTCCGAGGCCCTGGCCCAGCTTCCCGAAGGCGAACCTCCGGCCGGAATCGTCCTCTTTGGCGAGGAATGGCCTCTGGGGGTGCTCGGGATCGCGGCCGGGCGAATAGCCGAAAGGTTCTACCGACCGGTGGTCCTTCTGACCCGCAAGGGTGAAATCCTCAAAGGCTCGGGAAGAAGCATTCCGGAGGTAGATCTCTTCCGGGCCTTTCGTCTCTGCGAAGAGGTCCTGCTCGGCTACGGTGGACATCCGGCAGCCGGGGGGCTCAAGCTGGCCTCCGGGGATCTGGAGAACTTCCGCAAGGCCTTTGCCCGAGCGGTGGAACATCTCCTGACCGAAAAAGGGCTCTCTCTGCGGGAAGACCTTCGGCCCCGGCTCTTTCTCGAGGGCCACGTGCGTCTTAATGAAATCCTGGATCCGGACTTTGTGGAAGGCTTCCAGAGACTGGCCCCCTTCGGACCGGGCAATCCCGAGCCGGTGCTCTCCTTCTCCGACTTCGAAGTGAGGCAGCCGCGCCTTATGGCCGAAAAACATCTCCGTTTCACTCTCTGGCAGGAGGGCTTCGGTCTCTCGGCCGTGGGATTCAATTTTCCGGAAGAAGCCTTATTTTTTCTCAAGGAGGGCGTGCGGGGGCTTTATCTAGCGGCCAGTCCCTACATCTCCGAGTTTCAGGGCAACCGGTATTTGGAACTGCGTATCCGAGACCTTTTGAGGAGGGAGCCATGAAGATCAGTCCTTACATCTTTCGGGAATACGATATCCGGGGAAAAGTGGGGGAAGATTTCACCCCGGAGGTGATCCGGAACATCGGTAAGGCTTACGGGACCGTCATCCGGCGCCGAGGGGGCCGAAAGGTCCTTTGCGGGCGAGACGGAAGGCTCTCAAGCCCCGAGCTCCAGGAGGCCCTGATCGAGGGGATCACTTCCACCGGGGTCTCGGTAGCCCAGATCGGCATGACTCCTACCCCGGTCATGTACTTTGCCCTGCACTACTTCGAGGGCTTTGACGGGGGCATTCAGGTCACCGGTTCCCATAATCCTCCGGACATGAACGGGCTCAAAATCTGCGTGGGACAGGAGACCATCTACGGCCGGGAGATTCAGGCCCTGCGCGAACTCATCGAAAAAGAGGACTTCGAAAGCGGAAAAGGGGAAGTTACCGAACTTGAGGTCCTGAGCCCTTACAAAGAGTATATCCTTAAAAACATCCGTCTTTCACGGCCCCTCAAGGTAGTTCTCGACCCCGGAAACGGGGTCTGCGCCCTTACAGCCCCGGAGATCTTTCGGGCCCTGGGCTGCGAGGTGGAATGCCTCTTCTGTGAAGTGGACGGGACCTTCCCCAACCACTTTCCGGATCCGGTGGTTCCCCAGAATCTGGAGGACCTCCGGCGCAAGGTGGTGGAAGTGGGAGCGGACTTCGGGGTGGGCTACGACGGCGATGGCGACCGGCTGGGGGTGATAAACGAGCGTGGCGAGATTCTCTGGGGGGATCAACTCATGGTACTCTTTGCCCGAAAGATTCTGGCCGAGCACCCCGGGGCCACCATCATCGGAGAGGTCAAGTGTTCCCAGGTGATGTACGACGAGATCGCCCGCCTCGGGGGGCGCCCCCTCATGTGGAAGACCGGACATTCCCTCATTAAGAACAAGATGAAAGAGACCGGGGCGGTGCTCGCCGGGGAGATGAGCGGCCATGTCTTTTTTGCCGACCGCTGGTTCGGGTTTGACGACGGGGTCTACGCCAGCCTGCGTCTGGCGGAGATCGTCTCTGAAAGCGAACGACCGCTTTCGGAATTGCTGGCCGACCTCCCTAAGACCTACAGCACTCCCGAGATCCGCACCGAATGTCCGGACGAGATCAAGTTCCGGGTGGTGGCTGAGCTCACCCAGCGCCTCAAGGCCGAGGGCTTCCAGGTCATCGATGTGGACGGAGCCCGGGTGGTCTTTCCAGATGGCTGGGGTCTCGTGCGCGCCTCCAACACCCAGCCCGTGCTGGTGTTGCGCTTCGAGGCCCAAAGTCCCGAGCGCCTCGAAGAAATCCGAAGCCTCATCGAGGGCAAACTCCGGGAGGTCATGGGCTCTTAGTGGAAGCCCTGGGAAGGATCCTAGAAAACCTCTTTAAAGTCCCGGGCTACCGGGAGC
>WFPH01000062.1 GCA_015487645.1 Thermosulfurimonas sp.
CCTCCTCAAACCCGCTACCCTCCCCGCCGAAACTAAACTCCTGGCCCGCCAAATCCAAAAACTCAAACACGAAATCGCCGAAGCCAAAACCCAAATCAAACACTGCCTCGCAGCCCTCTTCCCCGAAGCCGAAAAACACTTCAATATCTTCTCCTGAAACATTAAGATCTGGTAAGGATTTAAAACGTGGGGTCCTGACATGTCAAGTTTGGCCGAAAAAAAACGGCAACTAAGAACGGAAATCAAACGCCGAAGGGCGGCTCTCTCTCCAGAGGAGAGAAAAATCCTCTCCCTGGCCATCTGCCGGAAACTCCTTGAAAGCGAACTCTTCCGTGGGGCCCGGACTATCTTCTTTTTCGCTTCCTTCGGTACGGAGGTGGAGACCTTTCCGGCCCTGGGGGAGGCCCTTCTGCGTGGCCGGCGGGTGGCCCTTCCCCGGACGCTTCTCGGGGAAAGGCGTCTGGTCTTCCATCAGGTCTTCACCCTGGGAGAACTCGTTCCCGGACCTTACGGTATCCTTGAACCTCCCCGTAAAAACCCGGTAATTCCTCCCGAGGAGGCGGATCTTATCCTGGTTCCGGGGTTAGCCTTTGATCGCCAGGGGTATCGCCTGGGCTACGGAGGGGGATTCTACGATCGCTTTCTGGCCGGACTTTCGGCTCCCAGGGTGGCCCTGGCCTTCTCTTTCCAGATTCTTCCCGAGATCCCTCATGAACCTCACGACTTACGGGTAGACCTGATCTTTACCGAGGAAGACCTCATCGCAGTTTCCGAGCGAGATTTCGGAAAAGCCTCAGGCTGAAGCCAGATCTTCCAGCCTGGCCAGGCCCTGCCGTTCTCCCAAGGCGATGAGCGTGTCCCCGGCCTCAAGCACATAGCCCGGCGAAGGGTTGAAGACCATCTCCCCAGAGGCCTTCTTCACCGCGAGCACAATGGCCCCGGATATTTCCCGGATGCGGCTTGAAATCAGGTCTTTGCCCACCAGAGGTGAGGTCTTGCTCAGACGGACCTCTTCCAGCTGCAGTTCCAGGTTCACTTCCGGGGTGGTGAGCTCTAGGAAGTCCGTAACCGCCGGGCGCAGAATGGCCAGGGCCATTCGACGAGCCCCGATAAGATACGGAGAAAAGACCTTGTTGGCCCCGGCCTGCTTGAGGCGCTTGACCACGCGCTCGTCGTCGGCCCGGGCCATGATGAAAATGCGGGGATTGAGGCTCCGGGCGGTGAGCACGATATAGACGTTATCGGCATCCGAGCGCAGGACACTTACCAGCCCCCGGGCCCGCTCGATCCCGGCCTTGATGAGAACCTCCTCGTTGGTGGCGTCCCCCTCAAGGAAGAGGAACCCCTCGGCCTCGATCTCACGAATGACCTCGGGGTCGTTCTCGATGACCACAAAGGGCACCTCTCTGGCGATAATATGACAGATATGTTTACCGATACGGCCGTAACCGCAAATGATGTAATGATCCCGGAGGGCTGCCAGTTTTTTTGCCACCTGTCGCCTCCCCAGAAAATTGTGGAAAACCTCGGCCAGCACGATCTCGCTTACCACCCCCACGGCGTAAAAGAAAAGCCCGGCTCCGCCAAAGGCTATCACGATAGCCAGAACGCGACCGGCGGTGGTCTGCGGCACGATATCTCCGTAGCCCACCGTGGTGAGGGTAATAAGCGTAAGGTAAAAGGCCTCGAAAAGAGAGCGGTGCTCGAGCCAGGCAAAACCCGCCATTCCCAAAAGGATTAAAAGGCACAGGAAAAAGAACCCCAAGCCTATACGACGCAGGGCCGGCATCTCTAAAGCCGCAGGGCCTGTTCAAAAAGGTCATAAAGTTTGCGGAGGTCATCCCGGTAATTTTCCGTCAAATGGAGGTGGATCACCGGTCGTTCGGCCTCCTCCAGGGCCCGGAAGTCGCCATAAGCCTGGGCGAACTGGAGATCCCAGAAGGTTATCCCTTCGCCGGGTATGAGCTGCTCCGCACGGCGTCCCTTGCGGGTAAGGATGATGAACCGTCCGGAGATGGTCCCTCCCTTGAAGAGCTGCCCGGTGGAGTGCAGATATCGCGGCCCGAAACCGAAAACCGTGCTGCACTGCCGCCTTCCGCGCATTAGCGTACGGAGGTCCCGGAAGAGCTCTTCGAGCTCGGGATCCGGTGGCATGTAGGCCAGAAGGGCCACATATCCCCAGGGGGACATGTCCTGGAAGAACTTCTTCACCAGAGCACTCAGGCGAGGATACTGGATGCGGGTGGTCTCGGCGTAGAGGAACCCGATTCCGCTGTCCTCGTCCAGGTAAAACTCCACCGGAAACTCCCCGGTCTTCCGGAAGGTCTCAAGGATCTCTTTCGTCTTCTGTTTGGCACGCACCACATCCGGTTCATCGAAGGGGTTCACCCCCAGGAGGGCTCCGGCCAGGGCCACGGCCAGCTCCCAGCGCACACACTCGGCGAAGATCTCGTACCGATCCTCAAGAAAGTAGGTCTTGAGTTCGAAATCGGCTTCCCTGAGATCCGAGAAGAGGCGCCGATAAAGGTTCTCCCGGCCCCGAAGACCGAGGTAAACGAAGTAGCGATCCGGACCGTAAACCGTGGGCGAGCCTGGGCTCTCGCCCACGATGGGGATGATCCCCATGAACTGCTTGCCCAGACTCTCAGCCACCAGCTGCTCAATCCAGAGGGCAAAGGGCCGAAGGAGGGGATCGGTCATGATGGTGAGCTTGTCTTTGCCGTGGATGAAGTGCTCCACCATGTACTGGGCCAGCCAGGCCGAAAGATTGTAACTCCAGGGAAGCTCCGGGGAGGAGGCCTCAAGCATCTCCTCGGCCACCGAAAGGGCCTTTTCCAGATCAAGCCCCATGAGAGCCGCCGGGAGCAACCCCACCTCCGTAAGGGCCGCGTAACGCCCTCCTACATCCGGAGGATGATGAAAGATTCGGAGAAACCCCTTCTCTCGGGCTTCGTCCTCCAGAGGAGAGCCCGGATCGGTGAGGGCCACGAACCGCTCCCCGGGCTCGAGGCCTTTCTCCTCCAGTTTTTTCCAGAAATAGCGGTAGTGAGCCAGGGTCTCTACCGTGGTGCCGGATTTGCTTGCAATCACAAAAAGGGTCTTCTCCCAGGGGAGGGTTTCCTCCAGTTCGGCAATGGTCTCGGGATCATCGGTATCGAGCACCGTAAAACGGGGATACCCTTCCTGGGGGCCAAAGATCTGGGAAAGAGCCAGGGGAAAGAGGCTCGAGCCTCCCATACCGCACCAGACAATCTCCTCGAACCGGCTCCTAACCTCTTCAGCAAAGGCCGAAAGCTCTGGAAGCTTGGGCCGCATCCGCTCCGGAGCTTTGACCCAGCCCAGACGGTTGGCAATCTTTTGAGCTTCTTCGGGATCTTCGGTAAAAGCCGAAGGATCTCCCGCAAAGATCTTGGCCACCAGGGCCTGTTTTTCCTCCTCGCTCATCCGCGTGGGGCGCTTGATGGCGGTTTTTTTCATGGGGCCTCCTTTGGCAGAGTTTCTTTAATACCTAACACAGAGGCCGGTAGAGACCAACCCTCGATTGTCTCCGCGGAGATTTTGAGGTAGGGATTTAGGGCATGACGGAGACGGGACTCTTTCTCCAGTTCATCTTCTCGGGGCTTACGGCCGGGGCCATTTACGCCCTGGTGGCTCTGGGCTTTTGCGTGGTGGAAAACAGCCTCCGGATAGTGAACTTCGCGCAGGGGGATTTTCTGACCCTGGGGGGTTTTTTTATGAGTACGCTTCTCGCCTCCCTAGGACTCCCCTGGCCCATAGCCGCCACCCTCACGATCCTTCTGGTGGGGCTCTGCGGAGTACTTCTGGAAAGGCTGGCCCTGCGTCCGGCCCGCAACCGCGATCCCCTGAATCTTATCTTCATCACCATCGGGACTTCGGTCTTTCTCCGGGGACTCATCAAGCTGATCTGGGGGAAGAATCCGAGAAGCATTCCCGCTCCTTTAAGCGGAAAGCCTCTAGAGGTACTGGGAGCCAGCCTCACCCGAGAGAGCCTGTTGGTGCTGGCGGTGGGCCTTCTCTGCGTGCTGGCCCTTCAGGGATTTTACCGCGCCAGCCGCCAGGGCAAGGCTTTAAGAGCGGTAGCCGCCAGCCCCCGCGCGGCGGCCCTTATCGGTCTTCCGGTGGGCTATCTGACCTCACTTTCCTTCTTTCTGGCCGGGGCCCTCGGAGCGGTGGCCGGACTCCTCATCCTGCCCATCACCGGGGTGAGCTTTGACTCCGGCCTGATCCTGGGGCTCAAGGGTTACGCGGCCGCAGTTCTGGGAGGCTATGGGAGTTTTCCCGGAGCCATCGTGGGAGGGCTGCTACTGGGGGTGCTTGAGGCCCTGGTGACCGGCTTTATCTCGAGTGGCTTCCGGGATGTTTTCGCCTTCGGGTTGCTCTTTCTAGTGC
>WFPH01000063.1 GCA_015487645.1 Thermosulfurimonas sp.
CGGCCGGTGCGCCCAAAACACCGGGGTTCTGGTGAAGGCCCTCCTAGATGCCCAGGGGAATTTTAAAACTTATCCCCTTCTTCCCTGCGTGGCCGACTTTCAGGTCTATCTCTGGTGGGATCTCGACGAAGATGGCCAAAGCGAAACCCGGACCGATGTGGATTATATGGTCAGTCAAAATTACGATGCAGAATTTATCCGGGATCATTTAAAAATGGCCGAGGTTTTTGTTGTTTATCATGAAGGAGGAAAAGACCCTAACTTTACTTATCCTTCCAATACTATAGGTACTTTGAACTATAATTTTGATTTGAGTGCCATACCGGATTATCAACATTATAGATGGGAAATCTTACACTTTGTAAGCACTTTCAGGAACTTACAATGAGAAAACAAAAGGGATTTGCCTTGATATGGGTGCTTGTATTTTTACTCGCAAGCTTGATCCTGGCCTTTGCCATGACCGTCCTTCTTACCGGCAGCCAGAAGATAAGCGGGATACTTAAGAGATATCGCTCCGTTTTGGAGGCCTCTTACGGAGTAGTAGAGATCTCCACTTCGCAGATGTTCGATCTTCTCCTCGCCCGCTCGGAAGACCCCTCGGCTTTTCAGAATTTTATAAACGATCTAGGAAATAATAGTATAAATGTCGCTAAGAATTCTAATGATACCTGTCTGGATTATAGATTGGCTCTTCAGGATAGTGTAAATTGCACACTTTTTACCGATAATCCCCCTACACTAGAGGAAATTAAAAACAATGCGGATTTTATATTTGACATCGCTAATCTTTATCAAGTCTATTTTCTTATCTCCAACCGGGTAAAGGGAAATACCGAGACCAGCGGAGAAAATCTTCTGACCGGCGGGGTGGCGGAAAATGTAGTAGGCATAGTGAGCGGGCAGCATTTTCCCTATGTGTATGAAATAGAAGTTCTTGGAGAACAATCAACCGGAGAAAAGGCCCACCTTTCAGTTCTATATATCTACTGATGTTCGCTCTTCTAATCGCCGCGGCCTGGAGCGGAAGCGGAAAGACGGTTCTGGCCTGTGCTCTGATCCGGGCTCTGGTGAGAAGCGGCCTTCGCGTGGCCCCCTTCAAGGTGGGGCCGGATTATATCGATCCCGGCTTTCTTGAGACCGCGGCCGGGCGTCCCTGCTACAACCTGGATTCCTTTTTCTGTCCCGGGGAAGCCCTCCTGCAAAGCTTTGCCCGCGGAATGCGGGGCGCAGAGGTGGCGGTGGTGGAAGGGGTGATGGGTCTTTACGACGGGATCGGGGGCACCGTGAGGGCCTCCACCGCGGAAGTGGCCAAAATACTCGGTCTTCCGGTGGTGCTGATCCTTCCGGCCCGCAGCCTCTCCACCACCGCGGCAGCCCTGGTAAAGGGGCTGGTCGAGTTCGAGCCCGGACTGCGTTTCCGGGGCCTAATCCTCAACGGGGTGGGGAGTTCCAAACACGAACGCCTCCTGCGCCGGGCCCTGGCTTCGGTGAAGGTCCCGGTGGTGGGAGTCGTTCCGAGGGAGGAAACCTTTCAACTTCCCTCACGACATCTGGGGCTGGTGCAGGCCGAAGAGATATCCCTGGAGGAAAAACTGGAGCTCTGGGCCGAACGGATAAAGGATTATGTGGACCTCCCCGCGCTGTTTGAGCCCCTTGATCTTTCTCTTCCCTCTGCAGACAAGCCCTTCCCCCGAAAAAGGGTGGTGGCCGTGGCCCGGGACGAGGCCTTTTCCTTTTACTACCGGGAAAATCTGGATCTCCTTGCCGAGGCCGGGGCCGAACTGGTCTTCTTCTCCCCCCTGCGGGATTCCCTTCCGCAGAAAACCGAGGCCCTTTATCTGGGAGGGGGCTATCCCGAACTCTTTGCCGAAACCCTTTCCCGGAGGGATGACCTCAGAGCCGCGATCCGGCGGCTGATCCGGGAGGGATGCCCGGTTCTTGCCGAATGCGGAGGCTTTATGTTTCTCCTCGAAGCTATAGAACACCAGGGAAAGGCCTATCC
>WFPH01000064.1 GCA_015487645.1 Thermosulfurimonas sp.
GCTCAAAATAAGCATAGTCTTTAGAGGAATTAGGATCCAGTTCCAGCACGATGTGCCCTTCGTTGTCGAGGTAGGCCCGTAGGCCTTCGAGGGCATCGAGTTTGTTAAGGATGTCTGTAAGACTATCTCCCGGCTCGATATCCACCGAAAGCTCTTGAACCTTAAATCCGTTTTCCGTTTTATGGAGAATCTGATTGCCCCGGGCATCAAAAAAACGGACATAGAGACGGTGCGGAGGATCGTTAAAGACCACAGAGTCGGGATTTGCGACGGGAAGGCGGCTGCGATAGATACCCACCAGAGGAACCTCGCTTCGCCAGGCCTCACGATCAAGCCGGGCGGCGGCTACGTATTCCGGATGCACGGAAAGGAGAGGATTCACCTCGATACTTGCGGCATCGATCCCGGCGAAGAAGGTGTTGATCCCCGTAGAGACCAGGATACCGGAAGTGTCGTTGGAGAAGGCGAAGGCCCAACCCTCCTGCGCCTGAAAGACCAGGCGCCCGTTTCGCACCAGGGCCTGGACGCTTGCGGCCGGATCGAAGCCGTGCCCCCGCAGAGCGTCATTGATCTGATCTGCCACGTCCTGAAGGCTGGCGTCAGCCGGAAGCGCAAAGTCCACCCTCACCGGGGTGATATTACCTGAGGGATCTTTAACCCAAATGAAAAGGCTTCCGTCCCGGTTGAGATCCCGGAAAAAGGGCAGGTTTTTAAGGTAGTTGTCCGTCTGATAGAGTCCCTCCACCTCCCCGGTAAAGAACTCCAGGCCCACCCCTTCGGAATGGATCTGGTTTACCGCCCGAATGAACTCCTCGGCGAACCGGGCCAGTTTCCCGGCCAGGTTAAGCTCCTCCACCCGGTAGTTAAGATTGGGATCGTCGAAGCGGCCGAAATCGAGGGCGGTCTGAGTAAATTCGAAAGAGAGTTTTCCAGCACCCCGATAGGCATCCCTAATAAAAAGCCGGCCATCCCGGATCTCGGCCGTTACCGTAAAACCGAAGGTCTTCTCTATTTCGTCCAGCAGATCCCGTATACTCTGGTCAAGATCCGAGACCGTAAAGGAACCGGTCACAGTATTTCCGAAATGGTCCGTCCCCCGGAAGCGGAACTCGGTCCCTACCGGAAGATTGAGATCCCGGAAGGTGGTGTCCTCGCTGAGGGGAAGGCCATCCGGCCGGATCACAGCCCGGGTGGAAGAAACATATTCGTGATTCCAGTCATCGGAGATCTGCTCGACGATTCTCAGCCAGCCTCCAAGCTCCCCGCCGGCGATTTCCTGGCTCGTAAGACGGGCCTTTTCACCCTGATGGCCCACCCAGTAAACCTCCGTTCCAGATATTTCAAGTTGCCAGGCCCGGTCCACGTCCACCAGATTGAAGCCCCGGCCCAGGATGACATTGTAGGCCCCGTCTTTGTTCTCGAAATAACGGATGGGGGCGAGCTTGGAGAGTTCGGCGATCAGGCGGTCGCGCTGGTCCCGCAGGTCGTTGGCCTGATACCCTCCGGTTTCGGCCGCCGTGATCTGGAGGTTGATCTCGGCGATTTGTTGGGCGAGATCGTTAATGCGATCTACCACATTCCGTAGCTTAAGACCAATGTTTTCCTCAAGATCCCGGAGGCTTTGGAACTTGGTCCGCAAGTTCTCGGCCAGGAGCTTACCCTTCTCCACCACCAGGCGTCTTTCCGCAAACCCTTCCGGGCGGTTTGAAAGGGTCTGCCAGGCCGCAAAGAAGTCGTTCAGGAGTTTGGAAAGCCCAAGGTCTCCGGTCTCATTGAAAATGTTTTCCACCAGCCGCATTCCGGTTTCCTCGGCGGAGACCAGCCCCAGGTCCGAGCGTTTGAAGTTGAGGTTGGCCTCGAGGAAAGCGTCGAAGTAGCGTTTTATCCGGTCCACCTTGACCCCACTGCCGATGGGTCCTACCGGGGAGGGGGAAGGCGGAAAGGGCGTAGCCACCATCTTCTGGCGGCTGTAGCCCTCCGTGTCCACGTTGGCCACGTTGTGGCTGGTCACATGGACTCCGGTCTGGAAGGCCAGAAGCGCATTCTTGGCGATGTTTAGCGCACTAGTAATGCCCGCCACGCCTCAGGCCTCCCTGGAAATCAGACGGGCCTCGCCGGAGGCGGCCTGTCCGTAGCCGGCCTCCGGGGTCATGGCCCTCCTCAAAATGGCAAAGGCCTCCTCCACAAAAGAAAGGCCGGCCTCGATCAGGGCTTTGTTGCGTTCGTTTAAGCTCAAAATCTCCTCCAGGAGAGGCCGGTCTTCTTCGGTAAGGCCTTCCTCCTTAGCCTTCTCCACCAGACGGGCCTTGTAAGAAGCCGTTTTGAGCACGCTCTCGATGGCCCCCTTAAGGAGGGCCTCCCTCTCGGCTTCCAGGGCCTTTTTCAGCTCCATCAGGGTCTTTTTGGCCATGTCCTACCTCCTTTTTCGGTATCCTGAATCGAATTCTTGAACCCCGAGCGGTCGGAAAGTTCTCGATAAAGCAACTCCGCGATCCCCAGGCCCCGGCCCGAGAGGTCCCGGGCCAGTTCCTGGTAGTAAAAATCGCGGTAGAGCTTGGTCTCCAGAGTCTCCGGGAAGAAACCACTGCGCATGACCGTGCGGTCAAGGCCCTTTAGAACGGTTTCGAGGAAAATGGCCTCGAATTCCCGGCAGGCCTCTCGCAAGGCCTTATCCGGGGCTTTCCGGGCCAGTTTTTCCAGGCGATAGAGATCCGCAAAGCCGCTTCCCTGGACCTTCATGCCCCCTCCTAGATGATCACCAGCTCAGCCTGAAGGGCCCCCGCAGCCTTGATGGCTTGAAGCACCGCAATGAGATCCCGCGGAGTAGCCCCCACAGCGTTGAGCGCCCTTACCAGCTCCCCGATGCTTGCGCCCTCCTCGAGCACCACTATGCGGGCCTTCTCTTCCTTGGCCCGGATTTCCGTCCGCGGCACCACCACCGTCTCTCCCCCGGCAAAAGGTTGAGGTTGCACTACCTGAGGACGTTCCCTGATTTCCACCGAAAGGTTCCCATGAGCGATGGCCACCCTTGAGATCCGCACGTTCTCTCCCATGACCACCGTTCCGGTGCGCTCATCAATCACCACCCGGGCGGGCATGTCCGGTTCCACCTCAAGCTCCCCTACCCGCGCCAGAAGTTCCACCACCCGCCCCCTGAAGGCCGGGGGTACCCTGAGCTTTAGCGTACGAC
>WFPH01000065.1 GCA_015487645.1 Thermosulfurimonas sp.
CACCAAAAGGAACGGCAAATAGAGTAAACTGCGGACGTGGTAGAAAAACGAAGTAAAAAACCGTCAAGGTCAAGACCCCGAGGGTCATAGCCCCTGCGAGCGAGGTCAGTTTTAGCGCCAAATTCTGCGGAATGTGCTCGCATTCCTTGGCCGCATAGAGAAAGATTAGTCCTAAAATCACCAATCCGGACTCAAGGACGAAAAGAAAGGCATACAAAAGATCCAGACGCACCACGGCGGCTCCCACCAGAAGGAGTTGCGCGAGGAGGAAGATCTGGAGGATGTCCCTGGGGGTGCGATCTCCGAGCACTTTGGCGGTGGCTATGACCAGAAGAAGCCCCATGAAATCCACAATCAAGGTCTCGGACCGTAACGTGAGGATGGTCCACAGAAGGAAAGGGACGATGAGGAGCAACTGGGCCTTAAGCGAAAGGGGACGGAACGAACCCCGCAACTCGCCTAACAGGAGGTAAGCCACCCCGGCCAGGAGGACCGCCAAACCCTCCAGGGGCAAGTCCTTTGCCAGGAAGAGAGCGGGGCAGATAAGGCTGGTCAGAGAGAGCCCCCAGGCCAGGGAAAGGGGTTTCACTTCACGCATGGGCCAGGGCCTCAAGTAGTCTTCGACGATGGCTCGGAGCCCGTCCCGGGGGGATCTCAAGTTCCGGGAGTTTGAGTCCCACCGCCATCCCTTCCTTCAGGGCCGATAGCACCAGGTGTGTGGCCCGGGAAAGGACCTCCTCGGAGACCAGCGGCGTCAGATCTATAAGGATTTCCTGACCGGAAGGTCCTCCGAATTCCTTGATCTGGAGCGTTCTGGCTCTGGCGGAAGCCTTCCAGGCTATGCGGCTGGCAGGCACCCCTTTGCGATAGGGTTTAAGACCCAGGAAATCTTCGGGCTCTCCGCTCCCGGCTGGAGAAGACCGGCTCAGCCCGGACTGAGGGGCCAGGGAAGAGACTTCAAGGGGGCCCGGCAGAGGGTGGGGATAGACTGTGACCGAAAGATCCACTTCCACCAGGCGCGTTCGGCGGAAAAAGCCCAGGGGGTAACCGGAAGCAAGCTCAAGGGAAAGCAGAGTCTGCCGGCCACGACGGGGAAAACGAAGCCAGAGTATGGAGGTGAGGCTCTTTCGGAAATATGGCACCGCGGTCTCCCCGTAAGGGGTTCGGAGCCGGAGAAAAAAACAGGGCCAGCGGGGGCCGCTTAGGTGTAGCCGGAAGGGGGCCGAAAGCCCGGCAAATATCTCCTCCGGCGGCTCCAGGGCCATCCGGATACGCCCCAGATTGAGCCACGAAAGGAGTCCAGAGACCGTCATGAGCGCAAGGAGACCCGAAGCCGAGAGATAGAGGAGGTTGTTTCCGGTATTGACTCCGGCAAGGGCCACCGCCAGGGTAAGTCCGACCAGGATGTAACCCGAAGGGGTGATCTTTACCCGGTAGCGTGACCTCACAGGGGCACCGGCACCTGAGCCAGAAATTCCACCAACAGGCCCTGCCTGGCCGCGGGATCAAGTTCCGCCCTGGGGATCAGGCGATGATAGGCCACCGGGACGAAGACCTCTTTGACCTCGTCCGGAGTCACGAACTTACGCCCCCGCAGATAGGCCAGGGCCCGAGCCGCGGACTTGAGGGCCAGAAGCCCCCTGGTGGAGAAACCATACCGGAGGTCGGGATGCCGTCGGCTGGCCTCGGCCAAATTCAAGAGGTAGTCCAGAAGCTTCCCCGAGACCCTGACCTCAAGGACCTCCCTCCGCAGAAGGAGCCATTCCTCCCGGGAGATTACCGGAGAGAGGTCGCGAGCCGCCTCGTAAAGTCCGTCGGCCGCCAGCACGGCCTTTTCTTCTTCTCGGGGAGGATAGCCCAGGGAAAGTCGCATGAGGAAACGATCAAGCTGAGACTCGGGCAGAGGATAAGTGCCGTAAAGATCCAGGGGATTCTGAGTCGCAATCACCATAAAAGGGGTGGGAAGAGGGTAAGTTCGTCCCGAGATCGAGATCCGTTCTTCAGCCATGGCCTCAAGAAGCGCACTCTGGGTGCGGGGGCTGGCCCGATTAATCTCATCGGCCAACAGGATATTGGTAAAAATCGGTCCGGGATGGAAAACGAACTTTCCCTCGGCCGCCTGCCAGACTTCGGCCCCCAGAATGTCCGCCGGAAGGAGATCACTGGTAAATTGCACCTTACGAAACTCACAGCCCGTAACCCGGGCCAGCGCTACGGCCAGCGTGGTCTTGCCTGTGCCGGGGAGATCCTCAAGTAAAAGATGACCCCCGGCCAGGAAACAGGCCACGGAAAGCTCCACCACCTCGGACTTGCCGCGGAGAATATCGTTCAGGTGTGCAATCAGGACCGAAAGTTTTTCCCGAACATGAGACATGTCTCCTCCATTCTAACGTGTTAAAATGCCCGGAAAAAGACGGCGAGGGCGAAAATGCGGGTGACGCTTCTCGATTATGGAGCCGGCAATGTGCGCAGCGTGGTTAACGCTTTGCGGGCCCTGGGGGCCGAGGTGCGAACCGTCGAACGTCCGGAGGACATCCTTTCTGCCGAGCGTCTGGTTTTCCCCGGGGTGGGAAACTTCGGGAGCATCATGCGGGCCTTAAACGAGAAGGGTTTTGTGGAACCCTTGCGCGAATACCTGCGGCAGAATCGGCCCTTTCTCGGGATCTGCCTCGGGCTTCAGGTCCTTTTTGAGGGAAGCGAAGAGGCCCCGGGGATGGCCGGCCTGGGAATATTTCCGGGTTTTGTGAGGCGCTTCCGGATCGATCTCTCCGTCCCCCATATCGGCTGGAACGGAGTAAAACCCCGTAAGCCTTCGCGGCTTTTCCAGGGACTTTCGGGAGAGGAAAAGTTCTACTTTGTCCATTCCTATTACGTGGATCCGGCTGATCCGACCCTGGCCCTCACCACCACGAATTACGGAATCGAGTTTGTAAGCGCCGTGGAAAGTGGAAATATCGTGGCCCTTCAGTTTCATCCGGAAAAAAGCGGACCCGCGGGGCTAAAGATCCTGGAAAATTTCCTCTCGCAGGAGAACGAGGCCGTGCTCCCCCCGCGCATTCCGGAAAAGACCCGGCTTGCCAAACGCATTGTGGCCTGCCTTGACGTGCGCTCCGACGACGAGGGGCGCCTGGTGGTGACCAAGGGGCTTCAGTACGACGTGCGCGAGGGGGGCAGGGTGCGGGATATGGGAGACCCGGTGGAACTGGCCCACCTTTACTTCCGCGAGGGGGCGGATGAGATTACCTTCCTCAACATCACGGGTTTCAGACACTTTCCCTTAAAAGACCAGCCCATGCTGGAGGTGCTAAGGCGTACCTCCGAGCGGGTCTTCGTGCCCCTTACCATAGGGGGTGGCATCCGGGACTTCACCGATCGGGACGGCACCCACTACAGCGCCCTTCAAGTGGCCTCGGCCTACTTCCGGGCCGGGGCGGACAAGGTCTCCATCGGCTCCGACGCGGTCTATATCGTGGAGGATTACCTTCGCCGCGGAGGGGCCTCCGGAGACTCCTCCATCGAGACCATCTCCCGGGTCTATGGCCGGCAGGCGGTGGTTATCTCCATTGATCCCAAGAGGTGCTATGTTAAAAGCCCCTCCGAGACCGAGCACCCGGTGATCGAGACCGAGATCCCAGGGCCGAACGGGGAGCGTTACTGCTGGTTTCAGTGCACGGTGAAGGGCGGGCGCGAGGCCCGTGATGTGGACGCGGTGACCCTGGCCAGAGTCTGCGAAGAACTCGGAGCCGGAGAAATTCTTTTAAACAGCATCGATCGTGACGGGACCAATCTGGGCTACGATCTTGAGCTGATTCAGGCGGTCTCCGAGGCGGTGAGTATCCCGGTTATCGCCTCAAGCGGGGCAGGATGCCCCGAACACTTCTATGAGGTCTTTACCCGCACCCGGGCCGAGGCGGCCCTGGCCGCGGGCATCTTCCACCGTCGCGAGGTGGAGATCCCGCACCTGAAACAATACCTCCGGGAAAAAGGCATCGAGGTTCGTCTTGATAAAGCTTTCAGAGTTTCTTAGGGCTTGCGCCCGTCCCTCGCCCCGGCACCTTGCGGCCTTAAAGATTTTTGCCGTAAGAAACCAGCCCGAGCGGCTTGACCGGGAATGGGCGGATCTTGCTTGGCTTTTGAGGGAAAACCTTGTATCCTCAGAGGAAATACGGGAGCTTGCCGAACGCTATGGGGGCCGTAAAATCCTCCAGAGACTGGATACCGGATTTCGGAGATCTTGAGGTCCCGGATCTCCCTCCGCCGGAGATGGGTTTTGAGGAGTACCTGGAATTTCTTGAGGAAAACGGTTTCCGGGAGATGAAAAAGGCCCCGCCGGTCTTTTTTAAAGAGGACTTCTATCTTCCGGAGGAGTGAATGGCCGAAAAGCGGGAGTTTCTCCTTGCCGCGGCCCTTATACTTCCGGCCTGGGATAGAGAGCCCGTAAAGGACGGGGCCCTTCTGATTAAGGACGGAAGGATTGAGGCCCTGGGCCAGAGAGAGGAGCTTTTCTCCCGTTACCCGGGTTTTCCGGTTGAGGATCTCGGGGAGGTCCTCATCTTTCCGGGGCTGGTAAACGCCCACACCCACGCCTCCATGACCATCTTCCGGGGCCTGGCCGACGATCTGCCCCTCATGACCTGGCTTCACCAGTACATCTTTCCCGTGGAAAGCCACCTTAAAAGCGAGTGGGTTTACTGGGGAGCAAAGCTTGCCGTGGCCGAAATGCTTCGCTCCGGGGTTACTTGTTTCTGCGATATGTATCTCTTTGAACCCTGGGTGATCCGGGTGGTGGAGGAGACCGGAGTGCGGGCCGCCCTGGGGGAGGGGCTCTTTGACTTTCCCTCCCCGGGCTACGGTCCCCTTGAGGAGGGGCTTAAGCTTACCGAAAGCCTTCTTAAGAACTTCGCGGATCATCCCCGGATCCGGATTATGGTCATGCCCCATGCGGTCTACACCTGCTCGCCCGAGACCTTAAAGAAGGCCTTTTCTCTTGCCGAGCGCTACGGGGCCAGGGTGCATCTCCATCTTTCCGAAACCGATGACGAGGTGCGCGAGTGCCTTAAGCGTTATGGGAAAAGACCCGTAGCGCATTTGAAAGAGCTGGGATTTCTTCAGGAAAATCTTCATATCGCCCACGCGGTGGAGCTTACCGACGAGGAGATAGAGGAGCTTTCTCGGGCCGGGGTCTCGGTGGCTCACTGTCCGGAAAGCAATCTCAAGCTCGGCTCCGGAGTGGCCCGGGTGCCGGAAATGCTGGCCGCAGGCGTAAGGGTCACCCTCGGGACCGATGGTCCGGCCAGCAACAACGACCTCGATCTCCTCTCAGAAATGCGCACCGCAGCCCTGATCCAGAAAGGCCTTCGGCGCGATCCCACCGTCCTTCCCGCCCGCGAGGTTTTTCGCCTGGCCACCGAGGAGGGAGCCCGCGCTCTGGGATTTTCCCGCTGCGGACGCCTTGAGCCTGGCTTTGAGGCCGACCTTGCGGTGCTTGACCTTGCACGGCCGGATTTAACGCCGGTCCACGATCCGCTTTCGCTTCTCGTCTATAGCGCCCGGGCCGGTGCGGTCTCCGGAGTGATGGTGGCCGGGCGCTGGCTCATGCGGAAAGGTCGCCTTCTTACCTTCGACGAGGAGGAGGCCCGGAGCCGCGTGACCGAGATAGCCCACGAGATCCAGGACCTCCTCGCGAAAAAGTCTACTCCCTGATCTGGCCCTCCCCGAAAACGATAAACTTCATGGCCGTAAGCTCTTCCAGGGCCATGGGGCCGTAGGCGTGGAGCTTGGTGGTGGAGATCCCGATCTCAGCTCCCAGGCCAAGCTCCCCGCCATCATTAAAGCGCGTGGAAGCGTTTACCATGACCACCGAGGCGTCAACCTCGCGCAAAAACCGCATGGCCCGCTGATAATCCTCAGTAACAATGGTCTCCGTATGATTGGAGCCGTAGCGGGCAATATGGTCCAGAGCCTCGTCCATGGAGGGCACCACCCGCACCGCAAGGATCAGATCCAGGTATTCCGCGTCCCAATCCTCCTCCGTGGCCTCCTTGGCCCAGGGGATGAGCCTTCGAGTCTCGGGACAGCCGCGAAGCTCCACCCCGTGGGCCTTGAAATCCTCGGCCACCGCTGGAAGAAACCTCTCGGCCACCTCCCGGTGCACCAGAAGGGTCTCCATGGCGTTACAGACCCCGGGGCGCTGAACCTTGGCGTTTACCGCGATGCGACGGGCCATCTCAAGATCGGCGTGCTTGTCCACGTAAACGTGGCACACGCCCTTGAAGTGCTTAAGAACGGGGATGCGCGAGTTTTCGGTCACGAAACGTATAAGCCCTTCCCCTCCCCGGGGGATGATGAGGTCTATGTACTCATCAAGGGTAAGGAGGACGTTTACCGCCGCCCGATCCGTAGTGGGGATGACCTGGACGGCTTCCTCCGGGGCCCCGGCGGAACGCAGGGCCTCCTGAAAGATCCTGGCGAGCGCCAGATTGGAATTAATGGCTTCCGATCCCCCGCGAAGGATGACGGCGTTTCCGCTCTTGAAACAGAGCCCCGCGGCGTCAATGGTCACATTGGGCCGGCTTTCGTAGATCATAGCGATCACCCCCAGAGGGATCCGCATCCGGCCCACCCAAAGGCCGTTCGGCCGCCGCCACATCTTCACTACCTCGCCCACCGGATCCGGAAGGGCCGCCACCTCCTCAAGCCCTCGGGCCATGCCCTCAATGACCTTGTCCGAAAGGGTGAGACGATCTATAAGGGCTGCGGAAAGCCCCTTTTCCCGGGCGTAAGCCAGATCCTTTTCGTTTTCGGTCTGAAGATAGGTCCGTTCCTCTCGCAGGCGACGGGCGGTCTCGAGAAGAACCCGGTTTTTGATCTCCGTAGAGAGGGCCGCCAGTTTACGAGAAGCCTCGCGGGCCTTGCGCGCTATATCGGTTACCAGGGTCTCTATCTCCGTCATCTCTTCCCTCCTGCCTGGTTTTTCCCTATTTAAATCTCGGCCCTCGCCTAACGCAAGATTTTTCTTTATCATGAAAAATGAGATGCCCGTTTTTGAACATTACTTCCTGATCCAAAGTATCGACTTTGAAAGTGCCTGTGACCACATAACTCGTTTCCTTGAAAGCTATGCCTTACTCTCTTATGACCATCTAAAATTCGATCGAGAAGGCTCTCGTCGAGCTTCGGATCCCGGTTTCACCGCCTTGTTGGAGATCCTACAACAAAGAAACAAGGAAATTATCAAACAATTCCTGAACGAACTTTTTCAGGAAGGATATGCCGAAATCTTCGATCTGGCTGAAATCCCTCAGGGATATCTCTCTAAAATCTTCCATACTCTGGCCCATCTTCTAGACGGATTTTTAGGTATAGATTCCTATTTTTACAATCTTGAAGAGGATTCCCATGGGATAAGTCCCCAACTCAAACGCAAGCTTCTGGAAATTCCCGACCGTTTTTGGTTGATAAAGGTTTACGGATTCACCGAAATCGAGGAACCGAGGTTCGAAGTCTTAAAACCCCGGCGACAAAGATGAAAAGGATGGCCGGTCTTTTTGAAAGCGCTTCGGAGAGCCGCCTCAAGATCTTATACCAAGGGCGGGAGTTCTCCGGAGACCCTCAGAGTTTAGTGAAGGGCTACCAGGAGGCCCTGGTCCTCACCTATTCGGCCTCCATAAGAACGGCCCTGGAGTTCTTCCTAGACCTGGGATTCGAAAAGTTATGCTTCATAGTAGGCTTTCCAGAGTCGGCCCGTGGACTGGCCGCCTTCTTTGAACCGGAGGAAAACCGCCGGCTCTTTGAAGAGGTTTCGGCCAACGCCCAAATTCTCGAAAAACTCTCCCAAGGAGATTACCAGGTATTGGTGCCCTTTGAAGCCAGTCATGCCAAAATTTTTCTCCTCGAAGGCCCGTCCGGGCGCAGGCTTATCTGGGGAAGCGCCAACCTTACGGAAAAAGCCTTAAGCGGACGCCAGTGGGAGATCCTCGAAGTCCTGGACGAAGAAGAAAATCCGGCCAAATTTGCCCTCTTCGAAAAGATCCTGAGACATCTTGAGAAAAACTCTCGCCCCTTATTTCCCAGAGATTTTCTCAAAAAGAAAAAGAATCTCCCCGAGGCCTTATTGGTCAAAGACAAGGAAACCCTGGAGTTCTTTGCCGACCGTATCGGGGAGGTGAAAACTCTCCTCGTGGAAGCTCACCTGAAAGACTCGCTGGAAGAAGTTGAGAGAAAAATCAAGGAAAAGGAGGAAAGCGCGAAAGAGGAAAGAAAGCTCCTTGAGGTTTTTCGGGTGATAACCAAACGCACCGAGTCCGGAATCATCCTTATCTCCCCCAGAGAGGTTTACGCCAAGAAAGAGGCCCTCTTCCGGGTGCTCAAGCGGACCGCCCAGGAGACCAGGGAATTCGAGGACGACAGACCAGGGTTTGAGTGGCGAGAGGAAGGACTTTTCCGAAAGGACGAACCTCTCGGAAGGGAGCTTCCTCGCGAGAGACTTCGGAAAGCCTTCCTCGGCCTTCACGAGTTTTTGAACTCTTACTCCGAGCTTACCGGCGAGGAGCGGGCCAGCCGTATCGCTTTCGAAGCCGTCCTTTACGCCTTCATGTCGCCTTTTCTGTGGCTCGTTCGAAAAGAGGCTTCTCTCCTGGGAGAGGAGTATTTAGCGGAGGTGCCGATCTTCCTTTACATCGCGGGGGAAGCCCATTCCGGGAAGACTTTTCTTCTGCGCTCCATAAGTCGTCTTCTGGGAAACCACGGCCTTCACTACCACTACACCCCCAAGGCCAAGTTCCCGGCCGGAAAAATCAACTCGCGCGGCATCTATCTCCTTCTTACCAACGGAAATCTCTTTCCCGTCCTGGTGGACGAGGTTAAACGGCAGTATTTCACCACCACCGCGGAAAGAGCCTACGAAGGCGTGCAGTTCATCAAAGAGATGGCCAACACCTTCTCCGGGCCGCAGGCCTGTTTCCTGGCCACCGGTAACGAGAAGGACTTCTCCGCCCCTCCAGAGGTCATGCGCCGCATCTACTATCTTCCCCTCTCCATCCCCTTTCCCCGAAGGGTGAAACACGAATACCATCTTGAGGAAGACCTTTTCCGGGACTTCGTTTTTCGGTTTGAGCGAAGACTCCGGCAGAAAGAAATCTTTTTCCCCGAGGACTTCCTGAGGCCGGGCCGAGAAATCTTTCGGGAGTATTTCGAGGAGTTGAATCTTGAGCCGCCGGCGTGGTTTACGGAAGAAAGGCTCGGGGATCTTTACTATCGGGAACGGGCCCGCCGGGCCTGGCTTACCCTTTACCACGCCTACCAGGAGCTGTTTGCCAGGACCATAAAAATCGACGGTCGGGAATACTTCGACGTTACCCGGGCCTTTCTGGAGCGTTTCCGTCCGGACAAGGACTCGCTGGTCAACTATCTGCCTCCGGGCGTGGTGGTGGAAACCAAAGGAGTGGTCCTTTTAGACGCCCAAAGGTTCAAGAGTTTTCTGGCTCCGGAGGACGAGAAGAAAGGCCTGCCCTGGTGGAAAAAGCTCACCAAAGGGCTTCTGGGCGGTTTTTAAGGGAACAAAAGCTATTCCAGGAAAACAGGTAGTAAGAGACCTAAAATGCTACCTAAGATGCAGGTGGATTATAGGTAGCTTGTAAAAAGAGGAAAATACTCTTATCCTAAAAGAAGAAAATACGACCAAATAGGTGAGGGTTATGCCACGGGCCAGAGGGCAGGAGCGTCATAAGGTTTCGGTCCTCTTTCCGGTGGATCTTTTGAAAAAGGTCAGGATGGTGGCTTCCGTAAGAGGGAAGCCTTTTCCTTAATCCCGCGGGTATTGTAATTTGTCCCTTAGAAGTAATCTTCGCCAACGAGAGAGCGCTTTGCGGGTCTTTGTTGAACCTGGATAGCTAAATGGCGATCAGGGTCCTCCTGGGTAAGGATGCCTTTCTCGCGGGCCTTGCGAGACTAGTGGTTTTAAAGAGGCTGAATTCCCGGGAAAGTCTTTGTCTTTCAAACTCGGGCTAGAGGGACTCCAAGTAACCTCAATCGTTTTCTCCGCGGCTTAGCGGTCTTTAAATGTTTAGTGGATTGGAAAGTTGAGTCTCGGCTGATAGTATTAGACCGTGAAGTCCAGATACAAATTCACCGAGTATTTCGAGAAGGAGGTTTTGAAGAAAAGGCCTTATCTCAGGAAAGAGTGGTGCATCAGGATCGTGGAAAACCCTATAAAGGCGGAACGTCAGGAAGACAATCGCTGGAGGTTTTGGGGAGTAGTGGAGGAATTTGGAAACAAGGTCTTCCGGGTCATCACCTTGGAAGACAAAGCAACCATACACAACGCCTTTCCCGACAGGAGGTTTAAACTATGAGGCTCAGATATTATCCCGAAACCGATTCCCTTTACATTGACCTTTCCGAAAAACCCGGCGTGGATGCGGTGGAGGTGGCCGAGGGCGTGATCCTGGACCTCGACGAGCACGGAAACGTGGTGGGCATAGACATAGACAACGCCAGCCGAAAGGTGGACCTCGCCAGGCTCCTAGTGGAAAGCTTCCCCTCGGAGCCGGAGGTCTTGAAAGAGGCGGCTTGAGAGGAAACATTAAGAGTGAAGATCCCTGAGCCGCTCATCAAGTATTTTGAGCTTGAGGATCAACAGAGGCTTCTTTAGATCATCCCCGAGGAGCTCCGAGACATCTTCCTTACGAATCCCCCCAAAGATGCCCCAGGCGAATTCTGGTGTTTGTAAGTCCGCAAAAAATCGTCAATTTTTGGGGTGACCGGTGGGATTCGAACCCACGATCCCCGGGGCCACAGCCCGGTGCTCTGACCAACTGAGCTACGGTCACCACCGAGGACGATTTTTAAAATAACCCTTGAATCCCATACTCGCAACCCCAGAGCACCTAAAAAAGGTGATATCCGATCCCATCTCTGGTCTAGCCGCTAAAGGGGTTTTCGTTTATGCTTCAGGCAAAAAAGAACCTCTAAACCCCAAGGAGGTCCGGGATGATACCACGCTATACCAGACCGGAAATGGCCAAACTCTGGAGCCCTGAGGAGAAACTTCGGGCCTGGTTGCTGGTGGAGGTGCTGGCCTGTGAGGCCTGGAGCAAGCTGGGACGTGTGCCCCAAAAAGCCCTCTCCGTAATCCAAGAAAAAACCCGCCGGTATCTTGAGGGGGGCTTCACGGCTGAGGATGTAGCCCGGGTGGAGGAAATTGAAAAGGAAACCAGGCATGATGTCATCGCCTTTCTCACCTACATGGAAAGAATAATCGGTCCGGAAGGCCGGTATCTTCATCTCGGCATGACCTCCTCGGACATGCTGGATACCGCCATGGCCTGGCTCATGAAACGGGCCATGGAGATTATCATCGAGGATGTGAAGGCTGTGCTCGAGGTCCTGAAGCGCCGGGCCTTTGAACACAAGGACACGGTCATGATCGGCCGCACCCACGGGATTCACGCCGAACCCATCACATTCGGCCTCAAGCTGGCCCTTTGGTATGAAGAGATGCGGCGAAACCTCCGACGCCTTTCCGCGGCGCTTGAAAACATCTCTTACGGGAAGATCTCCGGAGCCGTGGGCACCTTCGCCCATATAGAGCCTGAAGTCGAAGCTTACGTATGTGAAAAGCTTGGTCTAAAACCGGCCCCAATCTCGAATCAGGTCATCCAACGGGATCGTTACGCCGAGTATATGGCGGTGCTGGCGGTGCTTGCCGGAACGGTAGAGAAGATCGCCACTGAGATCCGGCACCTGCAGCGCACGGAAGTCCTTGAGGCCGAAGAATATTTCGCTAAGGGCCAGAAGGGCTCCTCGGCCATGCCCCACAAGCGAAATCCCATCCTTTCGGAAAACCTCTGCGGGCTGGCTCGCCTCGTGAGAGGCTATCTTATCCCGGCGCTTGAGAACATGGCGCTGTGGCATGAGCGGGACATCAGCCACTCCTCGGTGGAGCGGGTCATCGTGCCGGATGCCACCACCGCCGCGGACTTCATGCTGAAACGCCTCCAAGGTCTGCTCGATCGCCTGGTAGTCTATCCCGAACGCATGCGTCGTAACCTCGAGCTTCTCCGGGGACTCGTTTTCTCCCAGCCCCTGCTCCTGGCGCTCACGGAAAAAGGGTTGCCTCGCCAGGAAGCCTATCGGCTGGTCCAGCGCAACGCCATGGAGGTCTGGCAGGATCCCACCAAGAACTTCCGGGATCAGGTGCTCTCGGATGAGGAGATCCTGAAACACCTCTCCCGCGATGAAATCGAGAGTCTTTTCGACCTCAAACGCTACCTCCGACACGTGAACACCATCTTCGATCGGGTCTTTGGGCATGCCTGAAAGGCCCCTTCTGGTGGTCGCTGGTCTGATACGGGATGAGGCCGGCCGGGTGCTTCTCACCCGTCGGCCTCCGGGCAAGGTTCGGGCCGGGCTCTGGGAGTTCCCGGGAGGCAAGGTCCATCCGGGTGAACTCCCTGAGGAGGCCCTCCGACGGGAGCTTCGTGAAGAACTGGGGCTTGAAACCCGTGTGATCCGAGAGCTTGCCCGTATCCGGCACGCCTATCCCGATATCACCATTGAACTTTTGCTTTTTGAAGTGGAAGCCCTGGGCTCCCCCAAAGGACTCGAAAAGCAGGAAATAGGGTGGTTTCCCCCCGAAACCCTCGAAAATACCTCTCTATGCCCCGCAGACAGAAATCTATGGAAACTTCTTCTTTCAAAAGCCTAACTTCCGTGCTATAAGAAATTCAAAATCTTTTATTGAGGGGGGCTTCATGGATTTTATTGTTCGGGCCAAGAACATTATCCTGTCACCGGCCACGGAATGGGAAGTGATTAGTCGCGAGGAAGTTACGTTTGGCGAACTCTATTTCAACTATGCCCTGATCTTCATAACGGCTTCCGCTTTGGCTGAATTCCTAGGACAGGTTCTTTTCGGTTTTTCCATGGCTCATGTTCACATGAAGATGCCCGTGGGCCTAGCCCTGGGGAGGACCATCCTTCAGATAATCGCGGAACTGGTCAGCCTGGCGATTATGGCCTACATCGTAGATTACCTCGCCCAACGTTTCGACGGAGAGAGGAATATTCTGAGCTCCCATAAACTGGTGGTCTTTTCCGCCACTCCTGGCTGGCTGGGAGGTCTTCTGAGCATCATCCCGCCGCTAGGCATTTTGGGGGCCCTCTTTGGCCTCTACGGAATATATCTTCTCTACTCCGGAGCCCCGGTGATAAAAAAGGTTCCCCAGGAAAAGGCCGGTCTTTTCACCTTGACCATAATAGTGGTGACCTTCGTGATATTCTTCCTGATAGGTTTTCTACTGGCCCCTTTCCACACCATGTCCATGAGATAAAAGGGGCTTGCATCCCTTAAAAAGCGGGCTATATTTGTATCCCGGTGGGCGGTTAGCTCAGTGGTAGAGCGTCATCCTCACACGGTGGAAGTCGCTGGTTCGAATCCAGCACCGCCCACCAAGTTTTTTTGTTTTAGACTCCTTGCTCCCGGAAGATTCCGGGGGCCGAAAGACCAGGGGGAGGTAAGAGATGATTGAATATCGTCGTCCCAAACGCATTCGTAAGTATGAGACCCTTTTCATCATTCATCCCGACCGGGTAGAAGAACGACAGGAAGTCCTAGACAAGCTCTCCCGGCTCATCCAGGAAAATGATGGCGGAGTACTCAAGGTGGACGAGTGGGGTATGCGCAAACTGGCCTATCCCATCGAAAAGAAAAAACAGGGGTATTACATCCTGGTAGAGTTTTTCGGCAACGCTGAACTCCCTCCGAAGATTGAGTACCTTTTCCGGGTAGACGAGCGGGTGATCCGTTTTATCGTGGTGAAGCTTGAAGACCGCTACCAGCCCGAAGAAGAGGCCGCGGCAGAGGCGGCTTAAAATTTCAGGAGGAGGATATAACGATGGCCGACAATCCTACAGTCAAGAGACGGTTTTTCCCGCGCAAGAAGGTCTGCAAATTCTGCGCTGATCCTAATTTGAAGATCGATTATAAGGATCCTGAGGTCCTCAAACCCTTTTTGACCGAGCGGGGCAAGATTATCCACCGGCGCCAGACTGGAACCTGCGCTTATCACCAGCGGCGGCTTACTACCGCCATCAAACGGGCTCGCATTATGGCCCTGCTGCCCTTTGTAGCCGAGCTTGAACCCGAAGAGATCATTCGCATGGGAGGCTAATCATGGAGGTGATCCTTCGTACCCATGTGCCTAAACTGGGAAAGCCTGGAGACGTGGTTCGGGTAAAAGATGGCTATGCCCGAAACTATCTGATCCCCAAAGGGCTGGCCATTCCGGCCAACCGGAAGAACCTCGCGGCTATGGAACGAGAGCGGCAGATCATTCTGGCCAAGGCCGAGCGGGAGCGCAAAAAGCATATGAGCCTGGCGGAAAAGCTGGAAGCCCTCACCCTGACCATTCCTCAGCGGGTCATCGACGAAGACCGGCTTTACGGATCGGTCTCGGCCCAAGACATCGTGAGTGCTCTGGAGAAGGAAGGCTTCGAGATCTCCCGCAAACAGGTCCTTCTGGAAGCCCCTATCAAGACCCTGGGCGAATACGAGGTGCCCATCCGGATCTCTCCGGAGGTGACCGCCACTCTTAAAATAAACGTAGTGCCCTTGGAAGAATAGTTTGGCTCGCAAAAAAGAGGCCCCGGCCCTTTTTCTCGACCGCCTTCCGCCTCAGAACCTGGAGGCGGAAAAGGGGGTGCTGGGGAGTATCTTTCTGGAACCCTCGGTCATCCTTAAAGTCGTAGAGATTCTCTCCCCGGAGGACTTCTATCGGGAGGCCCACGCTGAAATCTACCGGGCCATGCTGGCCCTTTTCGAAAAACACGAACCTATTGATCTCATAACGGTGCACGATGAGCTTCTTTCGCGAGGCACCTTGGAGGAGGTAGGAGGAGCAACCTATCTCGCTGAGCTGGCCGGGTTGCTCCCCACCTCGGCCCACGCCGTCCATTATGCTCAGATCGTCAAGGAAAAGGCCCTTCTGAGACGCTTGATCCGGGCGGCCACCGAGATCGCGGCCCGGGCCTACGAGGCCAACGAACCGGTGGAGGACATCCTGGAGGCCGCAGAGAAAGCCGTCTTTGAGCTTCGCTCTTACTCGGAACGTGAAGGATTCAGAAGCATCAAGGACCTCATCAAGGACGCCATTCGGAACCTCGAAAAACTGCACCAGCGCCCCGAATTGATCACAGGCGTCCCCACCGGTTTTACGGAGTTCGATCACATGACCGCCGGGCTCCAGCCGGGTGATCTCATCATTGTGGCCGGAAGACCCAGCATGGGGAAGACCTCTTTAGCCCTCAATATCGCCTGCTACGCCGCGGCTGAGGCCGGGATTCCGGTAGGCATCTTCTCTCTGGAGATGAGCCGGGAACAGCTTGCAGCCCGAATGCTTTGCGCCGAGGCCCGGGTCAACCTCCAGAGCCTACGCACCGGACGCATCTCGGAGAGCGAATGGCAGAGGTTGACCTTTGCGGCCAACAAACTCTCCCGGGCCCCCATTTACGTAGACGATACCCCGGCCCTTTCCATCCTGGACCTCCGGGCCAAAGCCCGGAGACTCATGAGTGAACACGGGCTGGGACTCATCATCATCGACTACCTGCAGCTCCTCCAAAGCCGGGAACGCCGGGAACGCCGGGAACAGGAAATCTCGGAGATCTCGTCCTCCCTCAAGGCCATGGCCAAAGAGTTCAATGTTCCGGTAGTGGCCCTTTCCCAGCTCAATCGTCGGGTAGAAGAACGTCCAGACAAACGCCCTCAGCTCTCCGATCTGCGCGAATCAGGAGCCATCGAGCAAGACGCGGACCTCATCGTCTTCATCTATCGGGACGAGGTTTATAACCGGGATACCCCTCACAAAGGTATCGCTGAACTCATCATAGGTAAGCAGCGAAATGGCCCCACCGGAGTGGTCAAACTGGCCTTCCAGGCCCCCTACTCCACCTTCGCCAACCTCTCCGAGATCGAAGCCTGATAGGATCAGGAAAGGGAAAGCTCGGCCCGGAGCTGTCCGCAGGCCGCTCCGATGTCCAGCCCCTTGCTCTTGCGAACCGTAGCCACCAGACCTTCGGAAAGTATGATCTCCTGAAAACGACGAATCCTTTCTTCCGAAGGTCGCTTAAATGGCAATTCCGCGTGGGGATTGAAGGGGATGAGGTTGACCTTGACCGGGATCCCCCGGAGGATCTCCACCAGCCGTCGGGCCTGCCAGGGATGGTCGTTTATCCCCGCGAGCAGCACATATTCGATGGTGATTCGGGCCCCACGTCGAAGGGGATAATCCCTACAGGCCGCAAGGATCTCCTCCAGAGGATAACGCCGAGTAGCTGGGATTAGTCTCGCCCGCAAGTCATTGTCCGGAGCATGAAGCGAGATGGCCAGAGCCACCGGAAACTCCTCGGCCAGAGCCCGCATCTGCGGTACAAGGCCTACGGTAGAGACCGTGGTCCGCTTGCGGGCAAAGTGAAACCCCTTAGGATGAGTAAGGATCTTGAGGGCCTTGACCAAATGGCGGTAATTCGCCAGAGGCTCCCCCATCCCCATAAAAACCAGATTCCGCAGGGGCTTATCCTCAAGGCCCGCTTCAACCATGAAACGGCGGGCCAGAATGACCTGCGAGACGATCTCTCCCACCGAGAGATTGCGGCGGAATCCCATCCGCCCCGTGAGACAGAACCGGCATCCCATGGCACAGCCCACCTGAGTTGAAACACAGAGGGTAAAGTGATCCCTCTCCGGAATAAGCACACACTCCACTACCTCCCCGTCAAAAAGGCGGAGACCCAGTTTAGCCGTTCCATCCGTAGAAAGCTTACGGCTCACCACCTGGGGAAGGTCAAGCGTGGCCTTATCCGAAAGCTTATTCCGAAGGGCTTTGGGTAGATCCGTCATCTGGGAGAAGTCTTCCACTTCGGGACGCACCAGCCAGCGAAACACCTGACGTCCACGATAGGCTGGCTCTCCAAGCGAAAGGAAGAACGCCTCAAGCTCTTCTAACGTAAGATCTCTCAAATTCACCTTCATAATTCCAGCGGTTTCACCGAAAACACATGTGGCAGATTCTTCAGGGCTGAAAGGACCTTTTCGTCCGGCAACTGATCCAGGGAAAGGAGAATGACGTTCCGGCGTTTTTCCGGCTCCTGCCCCACATACATGCGGGCAATGTTGAGCCCGGCTTCTCCCAGGGTGACCCCTATGAGACCGATAACCCCCGGCCGATCCTCGTTGTGGATATAAAGCATGGGGCCCTCGGGCAGGGCGTCTAGCCGGAAGTTATTGAGCTTGACGATCCGGGGTTCTTTTTTACCAAAAAGCGTACCGGCTACGTAGTTTTCGCCTCCCTTGAACCTTATCCGCACTCCAATGAGATTCAGAAAATCCTCGACGCTTTCGGTTTTAGATTCCGTGATCTTTATGCCTCGCTCCCTGGCCCGGAAGAGCGCATTCACGTAATTGACGTCTTCCCGAAGGGCCCTCGAAAGTAGCCCCTTGATCAGGGAAAGGGTCAGAGGAGCGGTGTCCAGTTTCGAAACCTCTCCCTGATATTCGATGTGCACTTCCTCTATCGGACCCTCGGCCAACTGGGCCTGAAGGCTCCCCAGCTTTTCGGCAAGTACCAAATAGGGCTGAAGGACCTTAAGAGCTTCAGCCGAGACCGAAGGCATGTTAACGGCGTTCCGAACCACCCCATGGACCAGAAAATCCACCACCTGCGTGGCCACCGCCACGGCTACGTTCTTTTGGGCTTCAAGAGTGGAGGCTCCCAGATGGGGGGTACAGACAAAATTTTCCATCTTGAGGAGAGGATGTTCAGGATCCGGAGGCTCTTTCTCGAAGACATCAAGGGCCGCTCCGGCCACTTTACCGCTTTTCATAGCCTCATAAAGGGCCATTTCGTCCACGATGCCTCCCCGGGCACAGTTTATGAAAAGCACCCCTTCTTTCATCTTGGCGAAACTTTCGGCGTTTATGAGATGGTAAGTCTCCTTCATGAGGGGCACGTGTACGGTGATAATGTCGGCCCGGGCGTAAAGCTCATCCAGCGAGACCAGTTCCACTCCCATTTCGGAAGCCTTCTCCGGGGTCACGAAGGGATCGTAAGCGATGACCTTCATTTTGAGTCCCAGGGCCCGTTCGGCCACCACCGAACCGATCCGCCCTAGCCCCACGATTCCCAGGGTCTTGCCCATGAGCTCTCGGCCCATAAATTTCTTGCGTTCCCAGCGCCCGGCTTTGAGCGAAGCCATGGCTTGGGGAATATTCCGGGCCAGGGCGAACATCAGAGCCAAAGTATGCTCGGCGGCGGAATTGGTGTTTCCCCCGGGACAGTTCATGACCACAATGCCTCGCCGGCTGGCAGCCTCGAGGTCCACATTGTCGAGCCCTGTACCGGCTCGGGCGATGACCTTGAGCCTTTCCCCGGCCTCAATAATTTCAGCCGTAAGCTTCGTGCCGCTCCGGATGATGATGCCGTCGGCCTCCCGAATGGCCTCCTTGAGAGCCTCCGGGGAAAGCCCGATCTTCTCTTCCACACTCAAGCCAGCCTTCTTTAGAATCTCCAGCCCCTCTGGCAGAAGAGGATCAGTCACCAGCACCTTCATGCGTAAACCTCCTTTCCCTTCTCCCTTATAACCTCCAGAGCTCGAGACACACCCGTTCCCATTTTAACGGGGTACCCCAGCTCCGAAAGTCCCACCTCTAAAGCCGAAAGGGCCAGCACCACCTCCAGAGGACTCTGGTGTCCCATATGGGTAATCCGAACCACCCGGCCCTTGAGTTTCCCCTGGCCTCCGGCCAAAATGACCCCGTAGCGCTCCCGCAAAAGTTTGGTGAGCTTCCCGCCTTCAATACCTTGAGGGAGCTTTATCACCGTGAGGGCCTCACAGGGAGCCTCGGCCAGAAGTTCAAGCCCTAGAGCCTTGACCCCCTCCCGACAGGCTTCGGAGATCAAAGCGTAATGGGCAAAAAGTCTTTCAAGGCCGATCTCTTTGATCATCTGCAGGGCCTCTCGCAAAGAAAGCAACAGCGAAACCGCCGGAGTATAGGCCGTAGTTTCCTTTTGATAAGCCTGCCATTCCCGCCGAAGATCGAAATAATAACGAGGTAGCGAGGCCCTTTCCACCTGCGACCAGGCCCGTTCCGAAAGGGCCAGAAACGAAAGCCCTGGGGGCAGCGCCAGACTCTTCTGAGAGCCGGCGACCATTACGTCTATCCCCCATTCGTCCATGGGCAGGGGATAGACCCCCAGGGCCGAAATGGCATCCACCACCAGAAGCACATCTCTTTTCCGGACTATCTCGGCCAGTTCCCTTACCGGGTGCTTGACCCCGGTGGAGGTTTCATGAGCCTGAACCAGTACGCCCCGGATTTCCGGATCGGCCGCCAGCCGATCTTCCACCTCCTCGGGCCGGACAGCCTTTCCCCAGGAGACATCCAGAAAGACCGGAACCAGACCATAGGTCTCCGCAATCTCTCCCCAGCGTTCCCCGAATTTTCCGCCCCGCACTACCAGAACCTTCTCTCCGGGCGAAAAGAGATTGGCCACGGCGGCCTCCATGGCCCCTGTGCCCGAGGAAGCAAAGAAAAAGACCGGACGCTTGGTCTGAAAGAGATATTGAAGATCCTGCCGGATCTCGGACAACACGCTCGAAAATTCCGGCAGGCGATGGTGCGGAGTGGGCTTGGCCCCGGCCAAAAGCACGCGAGAAGGCACTGGAACCGGACCGGGCGTAAAAAGATGCCATTTTTTGAACATCGGACCGCCTCCACAGAATTTTGATGGCTTAATTTAACTCGCTTCTGATAAATGGCTACCCTGTTTCTTCCTACTTTACACTTCCTGAGCGAAATGTTATCTCCAAAAAGGGAATTCCAATTTTAAAGGGGGAAATCGATGCGCAAAAAGTTCTTGAAGTTAACGGGGATTTTGATATGCATAGCGGCTACGGCCTGGGCCTGCCCTCCGCCCAAGGAGGTCCAGAAAAACCTCAAAAAGATCTCCAGGCAAAACATCAAAGTTCTTTCGGTCACCCCAGCCCCAATAAAAGGTCTATGCGAAGTAACTATCCAGCAGGGTAATCGTAAAGGAATCACCTATATAGATGAGAATGGAAAGTATTTGATAGCCGGACGAATCGTAGAACTTGAGAGTCGTCGGGATCTAACCGGCGAGAGGATCGCGGAGTTGAACCGGATAAAACTCTCTCCCTCACAGATCCAAAAACTTCGCAAATACGTAGCCTTTTCTGCGGGGCAGGGCCCTGAAATCTTCCTCATCACGGATCCCGATTGCCCCTTTTGCAAAAGAGCGGAAAGGATCCTCTGGGATTTGATCCTAGAAAAGAAGGTCAAGGTCAATGTGGTCTTCTTTCCTTTAGAAAAGCTCCATCCTCAGGCCAAAAGAAAGGCTATTTCCATGATCTGCGAGAAAAAAGGGTTTGACGCCCTTCTTATCCCTTACAACGGTACGAAAACCTGCCCGGAGGGGCAAAAAAAGGTGGAAGAAGGGATCCAGTTCGTAAAGACCTTGGGCGTAAGGGGAACGCCCACTTATGTCTTACCCTCGGGTTTGACCCACTCGGGCGTTCTTTCCAAAGAAAAACTTTTGAAGTTACTCCAGAATGCCTCTTAGCTCTGAAGAAAAAGTCTATCTTTTGAAGCTGGCTCGAAGAACCCTGGAGGCCGCTTTGGCCGGGGAAAAGTTTAGGGAACCAGAGCCTCCTTATCCGGCCCTCAAGGAACCCGGAGGAGCTTTTGTAACCCTGCATAAGTACGGAGAATTGCGCGGCTGCATAGGGACTTTCCAGGCCGAAAAGCCCCTTTACTTAGTGGTTAAGGAGATGGCTCTGTCCGCGGCCTTCAACGACCCCCGCTTCCCTCCCCTCTCAACCGAAGAGCTGCCAGAAGTGGAAATCGAGATCTCGGTGCTTTCCCCTCTGGCAAGGGGAAAGCCGGAGGAGGTAGAAGTGGGCCGCCACGGAATATATTTGATAAAGGGGATCTTTCGGGGAGTGCTGCTTCCTCAGGTAGCCGTGGAACATGGCTGGGATCGCGAAACCTTTCTGGATCATGTGTGTCTAAAAGCCGGACTTCCCCCAGGTTGCTGGCGAGATCCGGAAACCGAAATCTACCTTTTTACCGCTGAGGTCTTTAGCGAAAGAGATTTTGGGCTTGCCCCTCGGGAAAAATTCCTATAGGATAGCGCCATGAAACGCTATCTCTATC
>WFPH01000066.1 GCA_015487645.1 Thermosulfurimonas sp.
GGAGCAGGAAGGCCATAGCCCCTTTGGAGACCTCCCTTTCCACCTCCTCCGGCCAGGGAGTGTAGCTCAGGAGTCCTTTCTCCTTGAGGTCCTTTTCGGATTCCCCAAAGAGGCTTTCGATCAGACGGGCACACCAGGCCGCCGGAAGTTCGCTCTCGGGAAGGCCGGTTTCCTTTTCCCAGCGGGCAAGGACCTCCGGTCGCAGGCGGATCTCATAGGTCTTCTCCTTGGTGAGGAGGACGAAGGTCCTTTCTTCGAGAGAAGGGCGCCCCTGGCGGGTGATTTCTTTTACCTGGGCCAGGGATTGGAGGATTTCCAGGAGTCTGTTTTCCGGAGGAAGCCTGCGGAGCACTCGATGGGTAGGCAATACCAGAAGGCCGGGATCCTCGAAGGGACAGAGGTACATCATGATGTAGTGGAAACATCGGGGGCCTTCGGGCTTGAGGCGGGTCTCCATTTCCTCGGCATACCTGAGGGCCGTGGTGTAACGGTGGTGGCCATCGGCGATGTAAAAGGGGCGGGGCTGCCAGAAGGTGGCGAGTTTCTTCTGGAGGGCCGGGTCGGTGAGGCGGGAGATCTCGTGGATTAGCCCTGCAGGGGTTTCCAGGCGGAAGAGGGTTTCCCCTCTGGCCAGGGCCAGGGTTTCGAGCTCGGGATCGTGGTAAAGGGCAAAGATCTGGCTGAACTGGGCTGAGGTGGCCCGCAGGAGGTTCAGTCGGTCCTCGGTCACCTTGGGGAAGGTCTTTTCGTGGGGGAGGATCCGGCCCTCGGAAAAGGGGCTCAACCGCACGAGACCGATGAACCCGGTGCGCACATAACTTCGGCCTTCGTAAGAGAAATGCAGTCGATAGAGGTAGAAGCTCGGCCGGTCTTCCCGAAGGAGTATGCCTTCCTCTATCCAGCGGTTCAGTTTTTCCGCGGCTTTCTGGTAGCGATCGGGACCTTCCTGGCCCAGTTCGAGGTGAAAGATGTTGTAAGGGTCCCTTTCAAGATATTGAAGAACCTCTTCCGGGCTAACCACATCGTAAGGCGGAGCCACCACCTTACGGAGGTCCACCCGCCCGGGGTGATAACGCCATCCATAAAAAGGCCGTACCTCCGGCATGGCCTTTGGGTAATATAAAAGCCTCTTTTCGTCAACTTGTTCCGGTAATTTTAATGTTTATATATTTCATTAGACCGCGGTAAGGAGGTGTTCCTGATGGAAACGCTCATGGTGGTATTGCTGGCCCTGGGAATTCTGGTCCTTGTGGCGCTGGTGATGGTGCTCTGGAAAGTGAAGGAGGTTCTTGAAAGGGCTCAGGGGCTGGTGTCCCGGTCGGAGGAGACCGTTTCGGCCGCCCGGGAGACCCTGGAGCGGGTAAACCATCTCGCGGAAGAGATAGCCGTTGTCCCGGGGGCGGCCAAAGAACTGGCAGATTCTTTCCGGGAGATCGCCCGGGATCTTTCCGAGGAGTTGCGGGCCCGTCTAGAGCGTCTGGATCCCCTGGTCGAGACCCTGGAAAAGCGCCTTTCGGGGGAGATTCCCCAGGTCCTTTCCCAGGCGGAGCGTACCCTTTCGGAGGCGGAGCATCTCCTCTCCGGAGTGAACGATAAACTCTCGGCTTTCGACGATCTGGCCGAGGCGGTCAGGGGGCTTTCGAAATCCGCCAGGGAGGTGAGCACCACCGCCACCCTGGCCGTGGAGACCATCAATGAGGAGGTCCGGAACCTGGTGGTGGAACTCTCGGCGGCGGTCGCTGGCGTGCGGGAAGGTTTGAAGGTGGTCTCCAGGATTTTGCCCTTTAAGCGTCGTTAAGTTTTACAACCCTAAATCTTCGAGGAGGTGAGAGAGATGGCAGAGAAAGGTTTTTCGGTGGGCAGTGTGGCTATGGCCTTCTTCCTGGGTGGCCTGGTGGGGGCAGGATTGGCTTTGATGTTTGCCCCGGCCAGTGGAGAGGAGATTCGTGAAAGACTGAAAACTACCGGTGAAGAGACCAAAGAGCGTCTGCGGGAGAAGACCGAGGAGCTCAAGAGCAAGGCTGAGGAGCTGAAGGTCCGGGCCGAAGAGCTCAAGGTCAGGGTTCGGAGCGGGGCCGAAGAACTCAAGGGTAAAGGGCTTGAGACCTTGGAGGAGGCCAAGCGGGTGCTGGAAGAGGCCATTGAGGCCGGCAAAGAGGCCATGCGGCGCGAGAAAGAGAAACTGGCCCAGAAGCTCAAGGGAGAAGAAGCCGCTCAGGCGGTCTAGACCTTGCTCTCCCCCCACCCGAGTTTGTCCCGCAGGATGGCGAAGTAGCTCCGGGTGGGGGAGGTGATGAGTTTGAGAGGCCTTTCGGCCCTTCTAACTTTGAGCCGCCCTCCCGGAGGAATTTCCCGATGGAGTCCCCCGTCCACCACCAGATGGACCTCCCGGGAGGGACTTACAAGCTGGATTTCGACGGTCATTTCCGCCGGCAGTACCAGAGGCCTGGCGCTGAGCATGAAGGGACAGATTGGGGTAAGAACCAGGGCCTTGGCCCCCGGGTGCAAAATAGGGCCTCCGGCTGAAAGATTATAGGCCGTGGAGCCCGTAGGGGTAGCCACGATGAGGCCATCTCCGTAATAAGTGGTGAGATATTCCCCACCGGCCAGAACTCGCAGGTGAATCATATGCCCCAGGGGGCCCTTGAGGATGGCTACTTCGTTGAGGGCTAAGAAGTTCTCCTCCTGGAATTGGACCTCAAACATCAATCTTTCTTCGATGGCGAACTTCCCGGAGGCCAGGTTAGAAAGGGCCAGCTCGGCCTCCTCAAGCTGGACTTCGGTGAGAAAGCCGAGCTTGCCAAAATTTATGCCCAGGATGGGTATGTCCAGCCGATAGGCCAGGGGCGCGGCCCGGAGGAAGGTTCCGTCTCCTCCCACCACCAGCACCGCTTCGGCTCCTTCGGGGTTTTCGGGAGAAAGAAGACGAATACCCCTCTCTTCGAGATGGTGCCGCAGAAGCCTCCGGAATTCCTCCGGGAGAGTGAGACCTTCTTTGGGGTAAAGCAGTATCCCCCTCATCAGTTGACATTTTAGAGGGCCTGGGCGAAAGGTAAAGTGTGAAGGCCCTCTGGTTAGTTATAATGATCGGTGTTCTTCTGGCGGATTCGGTGCAGGCCGCCTGGCGCATCGAAGCCCGCAAACTCACGGTTTACCACGACCGTAAGATAGCTCTGGCGGAAGGACAGGTGGTCATTTCAGGGCGGGATCTTACCATTTTTGCCCCGCGGGCCCGCTATGAAATGGAGACCAAGCGGCTCTATCTCTGGGGGCCGGTCAAGATCCTCACCCCTCACGGAGACTGGCTCAAAGGGCGCTGGGCTTTTATGGACCTGCGCTCCGGCGAGGGCGAAATTGAAGGGGCGCATCTTTTCATCAAAAAGGACCGGGTCCAGGTCAAGGCCCGGAAGATGCGCCGCTTGGGAGAAGACCATTATCTGGCCTACGAGGCCGTGATCACTACCTGCGAGCTTCGTTGCGAAGAATCCCCTCCCTGGAGTTTCCATGCCCGACAGGTAGATATTCGCGAAGGGCGAGCCAGGGGCCGCCTGGTCTCATTCTGGGTTAAACACCTTCCCCTGGCCTTTAGCCCCTATGTGAGCGTGGCGGTCAAACGAGAGCGTAAGAGCGGAATTCTCTTCCCGCGTCTGGCTTCCGGTTCCCGTACGGGCGTGGGCCTCGAGATCCCCTTCTTCCTGGCTCTCCACGATAGCTTTGACCTCACCTTTTATCCCTTCTGGACCAGTCGACGGGGGCTTCTCTTTTCGGCGGAAGGGCGCTGGCGTCTTTCGGAGGGGAGCCAGGGGATCGTACGCTACCGTTATCTCCACGATCGCCTCGAAGACGACGATTATAACGGGGACGGTATCCTGCGCGGCAACCGTACCCGATACTGGCTTACGGCCAAGATCGACCAGCGCCTCTCCCCCCGCACGGACTTTCACCTGGACCTCGATCTCCTTTCCGACCGGGATTTTCTGGAGGAATTCGACGGAGGGGCCCTGGGGTTTCCTCAGAGCCACCGGAGTTACACCGATTGGTTCGGTCGGGGGCTCGAGGAAAGATATCAGAAATACCGCACCTCCCGAGTCTGGCTGAGCCATCGTCGGCATAACACCTACCTGGAGGTGGGCGGGGCCTATCGGGATTACGTGCTTCCCGAGGGACAGGCTACCGTTCTCTCTCCGCTGGCCAATCTCTATCTCTTTTCCATGACCCGGCCCCTCTGGGGGCCTCTATCCTTCGATCTGGGTCTGGAAAACACTTACTGGTACCGGGAAGAGGGGGCCCGCGGGTTACGATTTAATTTCTCGCCGGAGGTGGCCCTGAACCTCCCCGTGGGGCCTCTGGAAAACCGGTTAAGCTATCGCCTGATCCATACCCGCTACGCCGTGGACTGGGACAACGGTACCACCGAGGATCTCACCCGGACCCTCTACGAAATCGAGGCCGAAAGCAGCCTCGAGCTTTATCGGGTTTATCCGGAGGAGAAATGGGGGCTCTCCGGTCTGCGGCACAGTCTGCGGCCCTATCTGCGTTACTTTTATCGTCCTCCGGAGAACCAGGAGGATCTGCCCCTTTTCCAGAGCGAGGATCGTCTTCCCCCGGTCCACTATGTGGAGTACGGTCTTTTACAGTTTCTTACGGCCAGAAAGTACTCCACCGGGCGACTCAAGTACTGGGACCTGGTGCGCTTCAAACTCTATCAGCGTTACGATTTCCGAGAGGCTTCTCGGGAGCTTACCTCGGCCGAGGAAGAACGTCGGCCTTTCTCTAACCTCTTTTCGGAATTTGAAATCCGGACCCTTTCCCGCCTGAGTCTGCGTTACGACTGGGTTTACAACTTCTACGGTCTGGGGCTCACCCGGCAGGAATTGAACCTTTCTTTGAATCGGGTGTTCCTTGATCATTTTTCTTTAGGCTACCAGAGGGACAAGCTCCGCGGTATAAAACAGCTCAACCTCTCGGCTAGCAAACGCTTTTTCGGGAGGATCGTTCTCCACGGGGCCCTTTCCCGCAATCTTTTGCGCTCGGAGACCTCTTCGGCCAGTCTGGGGCTCACTTACCAGGCCTCCTGTTACACCGTGGATGTGACCCTGGGAGTGACTCCTAAGGAGACCCGATTCTCTTTCTGGATCAATCTGCTGGGTCTCGGGGGCTACGGCAAGAGTTTCGCCCGAGGCCCCTGAGCTTGACCGCCCGTATCCCCCGTAATAGTCTTTCCGCCATGAGGATCGCCCTGGCCCAGATCAATCCCACGGTCGGCGACCTGGAAGGGAACCTCCAGAAGATCCTGGAGTATCATCGTCGAGCGCGAGAGCTAGGGGCAGATCTAGTGCTTTTTCCGGAGCTTTCCCTCTGCGGCTATCCCCCGCGAGACCTTCTTTACCGCCGCGAATTCCTCCGGGCGGTGGAAGAGGCCCTTTCAGAGCTAGTGGCCCTTATCCGGGAGCCCGCGGCCGTAGTGGGATACCCCGAAAAGAACCCCGCTTTCGGCAAACCCCTTTTCAACACCCTGGCCCTGATCCAGGAAGGAAGGATCCTTTTCCGTTATCGCAAAGGACTCATTCCCTACTACGATATCTACGAGGAGCCCCGCTACTTTGAGGGCGGGGGCTCTCCGGGCGTCTTTGAGTTTCGCGGGCTGCGCCTGGGGTTCACCATCTGCGAGGACCTTTGGAACGAATCCGGCTATGTGCCCAAGCTCTATCCCAGAGACCCTGTGGCCGACCTTTCGGCCGAGGGGCCACGGGTGACAATCAATCTCTCCGCAAGCCCCTTTCACCTCGACAAAGGGGCCATGCGGGAGAGCCTGCTGGCCACCAAGGCCAGGCGCCTTCGGGCCTACATTTTTTATGTCAATCAGGTAGGCGCCCAGGACCATATCATCTTTGACGGACAGAGTCTGGTGGTCTCTCCGGAAGGGCGGGTCGTGGCCCGGGCTCGGGATTTCGAAGAGGACCTGATCTTTTACGATCTCGAGACCGGAGAGGGGATTTTTCATCCGGCCTCGGAAAGACGGTCGGAATCGTTGCTGAAGGCCCTGGTTCTGGGGGTGCGGGATTTCTTCCGGAAGGTGGGGGCTAAAGGGGCCATCGTCGGGCTTTCGGGAGGGATCGATTCTTCGGTGACCGCGGTTATCGCCGTAAGGGCTCTCGGGGCGGAGAACGTTCGAGGGGTCATCATGCCCTCGCCTTACAATAGCCCGGAGAGCGAGGAGGATGCCCTGACCCTGGCCCGGAACCTCGGCCTGCGGACCTTAAGGTTGCCCATAGCGGAGGCCCTTTCGGCCATGAAGAAAGTACTGGCCACCGGGCTCGGAGAGGAAGTCTCCGGCCTGGTTGAAGAAAACCTCCAGGCCCGTATCCGGGGGACTCTTCTCATGGCCCTCTCAAACCGCTTCCGGGGTTACCTGGTCCTCAATACCGGCAACAAGAGCGAACTGGCGGTGGGATACTGCACCCTCTACGGAGACACCTGCGGGGCTCTTTCGGTTCTGGGAGATGTGACCAAGGACCTGGTTTATGAACTGGCTCTGGAAATCAACCGGGAAGGCCAGGTGATTCCAGAAAGGATCCTGCGAAAGCCCCCTTCGGCCGAACTCCGACCGAATCAAAAGGACGAGGATGATCTGCCCCCTTATTACCTGGTGAACAACGTGGTGCGGGCTTACGTGGAGGAGGGCCTTTCTCCGGGGGAGATTATCCGCAGGGGGCTTCCGGAGAAGGTGGTGAGGGAGGTTATCGGGAGACTCCGGCGGGCGGAATTCAAACGCTGGCAATTGCCACCTACCCTCCGGGTCACCTCTCAGGCCTTCGGTTACGGATGGCGTTACCCCATAGCCCACCGTTTCCCGATGGAGACTCAAGGGTGACGAAGGAATTTCGAGGTTACGTGCAGGTTTACACCGGAGACGGTAAAGGCAAGACCACCGCGGCCCTGGGGCTTATCCTGCGGGCCCTGGGCGCCGGTTTTCGGGTAGCCCTTGTGCAGTTCCTTAAGAAAGGGGAGTATAGCGAGATCCGGGCTCTGCGGCACTTTGAGCCCCAGGTAGAGATCCATCAATTTCATGCCGGAGGTTTCGTTAAAGGGCAACCCGATGAGGCGGTGAGAAAAGCCGTAGCCGAAGGCTGGCAGAGGGCTAGAGCCCTGATCTTAAGCGGCCAGTATAAGATCGTGGTGCTCGACGAGATCAACCTGGTGCTCTCCATGGGGCTTTTGTCCCTTGAGGAGGTCCTGGAGACCCTCCGGGAAAGGCCCTCTTCGGTGGAGGTGGTTCTCACCGGGCGCTACGCTCCAGGGGACCTCCTTGAGGCGGCGGACCTGGTCACCGAGATGCGCAAGATTAAACATTATTACGAGAGGGGAGTGCAGGCCCGGGTCGGGATTGAGAAGTGATCCTTCACTTAAGAATCTCGCGTGAAAGCAGGGCCCTTTTCAGGGTGAGAGGATCGGCATAGCGTACTTCCATGCCTAGGGCCAGACCACAGGCGAGGCGAGTCACCCTTACGGGGTAGTCGCGGAGAAGTTCCAGGATGTAAGCCGCCGTGGCCTCTCCGGCGGCGGTGGGGGAAAGCCCCAGGAGAACCTCCCGCACACCGTTCCGTCTGATCCTTTCGAGGAGCTCGGGCAGGCGCAATTCTTCCGGGCCGAGCCCGTCCCGGGGAGAAAGGAGCCCGTGGAGTACGTGGTAGCGCCCGCGGAAGATCCCGGCGGACTCGATCACCGAAAGCGCCGCCGGATCCTCCACCACACAGATCACCGAGGGATCTCTTTCCGGATGACGGCAGAAACCACACAGTTCATCCTCGGTAAAGTTTCCGCATTCTCGACAGAGTTTGACCCGGGGAAGCTCGGCCAGGGCGGCGGACAGCTCTTTGGCCTTCTCCGGGCGGGAGACCAGGTAGAGGGCCAGGCGGGTGGCGCTCTTTTCCCCCAGCCCCGGCAGAAGAGACAGCGCCCGGATGGCTCTTCTCAAGGGTTCCGGGAAGGCCGCCTCCATCCTACAGCCCGAAGAGCCCCGGTATCTTGAGACCTCCGGTGATCTTGGCCATTTCCTCCTGGACCATTTCCTGTGAGCGTCTCAGGGCTTCGTTCACCGCGGCTACCACCAGGTCCTCGAGCATCTCCCGGTCTCCGGCCTCGAAGATCTCCGGGTCGATCTTGATGGAGACCACCTCCTGGCGTCCGTTGACCACCGCCGTGACCATACCTCCTCCGGCGCTGGCCGAAACGGTACGTTCCGCCAGGCTTTCCTGAAGCTCCGCGATCTTCTTCTGGATCTTCTGGACCTGTTTCATCAGCTGTTGCATCTGGGGTGGGATCATACCTCGCTCCTTTCTCTGGGTTTTATCCAGGCCACCTTGCCTCCGAAGATGGCCAGGGTGTCTTTGACCTCCGGTCTCTCAAGCAGCTTTTCCCGGAGACTCTCTTTGGGCTGGTCTTCGACCAGGATCTCAAGGTTTTTCCCAGTTTTCGTGAAAAAGTAACCCTTGAGTTCTTCCTGGAAGTCCTCTTCTTCAAGGAGGGTGCCGGCCGGCACCCGGAGGATCAGGCGGTTGTTCTCCTCGGTGGGCGGACTCAGGGAAGAAAGCCAGGCCGCCAGCCGGGGTTTTTCCCTTCGGGCCTCTTCGAGGAAATCCTCCCAGGAAAGATCGCGAGGGGACGTCTCCCGGGAGGACTTTTTTTCCTCCGTCGAGGGGGCCTCAAGGCCTCCGCGGGACAATTCTTCGAGCTTCTGAAAGATCACCCGGAGGGAGGTTAGCTTGCCCATTTCGCAGAGGCGGGCCAGGTTCAATTCGAAGGTCAGGTGGGGGTAGGGGGTGCGCTTTAAGGCCTCGGTTCCCCGGAGGAGCTGTTGAAATAAGAGCAGGGCCTCTTCGGTCTCTACCTCCACGGAGAGTTCTCGCAGGAGGGCGGCTTCCGCCGGAGAAAGGTCTTCTCCCGGCCCCCCGGGGCTCACCTTGCAGGCCAGGAGATGGCGAAAGAACTCCGTAAGGTTTTCGGAAAGATAGATGAGATCCACACCCTGCTGATAGGCCTCCTCCGAGAGCCGGAAGACCTCCGCGAGATCTCGCCGGATGAGGGCCCGGGCCAGGGCCTCCACTAGTCCCCTTTCCGCCAGTCCGAAGGCCTCGATCAGCTCCTCTCGCGTGCGTACCCCGTAAGCCAGGGCCTGGTCAAGGAGGGAAAGGGCATCCCGCAGGCTCCCTTCGGCCTCTTTGGCGATGAGGGTGAGGGCATCCTCTTCGATCTCAGTCCCTTCCCGGCGAGCCACCTCCCGGAGATGGGCCACCAGAGTGGCCACCGGGATGCGCCGGAAGTCATACCTCTGACAGCGGGAGAGAATGGTCACCGGCAGACGATGCGGTTCGGTGGTGGCCAGGATGAAATAAACGTGCGGCGGAGGTTCCTCCAGCGACTTGAGGAGGGCGTTGGCGGCCTCGCGCGTGAGCATGTGGGCCTCGTCGATGATGTAGACCTTGGCCCGGCCTCTGGCAGGCATGAACTTGAGGTTCTCCCGGAGTTCCCGGATTTCGTCGATGCCCCGATTCGAGGCCGCGTCGATCTCGATCACGTCCAGCGAACGACCCTCGGTGATCTCCCGGCAGGGAAGGCAGGTGTTACAGGGTTCGGCCGGGTCCTCGGCCTCACAGTTCAGGGCCTTGGCCACGATCCGGGCCACGGTGGTCTTCCCGATGCCCCGTATGCCGGAGAAGAGGAGGGCGTGGGCCAGGCGTCCTTTGCGCAGAGCGTTCTGCAAGGTGCGCACCACATGAGGTTGTCCCACCACCTCCGCGAAGCGCTGGGGACGATACTTCCGAGCCAGAACCAGGTAGGCCATCGCCTTAAACTATATCCCTTTCTTCCAAAACCTGAAAGGAGCCCCTAAAATAGACTGTCTTGAGACCTCCGAAAAAGTTCCCCTTTCCCTCTGCGGGAGGGTTTGGGGGAGGGACGGGGTAAGGCATGGGACGGGCACTGGCTTTCGTAGGGACCATGTCCTCGGTGGGCAAGAGCCTGCTGGCGGCCCTGGCCTGTCGTTACTTTGCTCGCCGGGGGCTCGGGGTAGCGCCCTTCAAGGCCCAGAACATGAGCCTCAACGCTCTGGCCACCGAGGAGGGCGAGATGGCCTGGGCGCAGGCCTACCAGGCCCTGGCCGCCGGACGCCGGCCTTCCGTGCGGATGAACCCTCTGCTCTTAAAGCCGCTGGCCGAACGGCGGGCCGAGATCATCTTCCTGGGGCGCCCCGAAGGGGTCCTTCCGGCCGGTGAGTTTCGGGAGTTTCGTCGGCGCTATCGGGAACGGGTCTTTGCCGTCTTCGAGGAACTCCTTTCCGAAAACGACCTCGTGGTTGTGGAAGGGGCCGGGGGACTGGCGGAGCTCAATCTGCTCCACGGAGACCTCGCCAATTACGAGCTTCTCCGGGCTTACCGCATACCATACGTGCTGGTGGGGGAGATCGACCGGGGAGGCATCTTCCCCCAGATCTGGGGCACCTACGAGCTGGTCCCGGAGCTCAAGGCCCAGTCCCTGGGCTTCGTGGTGAACAAGTTTCGGGGGGAGCCGGCCCTTTTTGAGGAGGGCCTTCGAATCCTTGAGGAACGCACCGGTCAGCCTGCTCTGGGGCTTCTGCCTTACCTTCAGGAACACTTCCTCGAGGAGGACAGCGCCTCTTTGCGGGTCTCAAACCGGGTCTTTCGAGGCCAGGGACTCAGGATAGCGGTCCTGGCCTATCCCTACCTGGCCAATTTTCTGGATCTCGATCCCCTGCGACACGAGGAAGGGGTGGAGCTTCTCTTTACCCGGGATCCCCGGGTGCTTGCCGAGGCCCACCTGGTGATCCTGCCCGGTTCCCGGAACACGGCCCAGAGCCTCACCTGGCTTAGGGAACACGGGTTCGATGATCTCCTCCGCGAGATGGCCGGGCGAAGTTTCATCCTGGGGCTTTGCGGAGGGTTTCAAATCCTGGGGCGCCGGTTGTATGACCCCGAGGGGCTGGAATTCGGAGGGGAGCTTTCCGGGCTGGGGCTTCTCCCCCACGAGACGGTTTTCATGAAACCCAAGCGGGCCGGCCGTCTGGAGGATCAGCCGCCATTTCCCTTCTGGGAAGAACCCCTCCCGGGCTTTGAGATCCGCTATGGCCGAAGCTTCCTAGATGGCCGGGAGGTGGTGAGTCTTTCCGAAGACCGTGTCTTCGGAACCTATCTCCACGGGATCTTTTTCCATGACCGCTTTCGGGAGGCCTTCCTGAACTACATACGCCGGGCGGTGGGCCTGGCTGAAAGGCCCACCCGCCCTTATGCCGAAGGAGTGGCGACCACTCTGGACCGCGTGCTCTCTCAGCCGGCCTTTAAGGCCTTCTTCGAACGCCTCGAAGATCTTATTGAATCTCGATGAACTTCGAGCCCTCCGTGCCACAGACCCGGCACTTCTCCGGACGCTCTCCCTCCACGGTGTAACCGCAGACCGGACACACGTAGACCTGATCTACCGGTACGTCCTTGCCTTCTTTTACGTACATCAGGGCCCGCTCGAACATGGCCGCGTGCATCTTTTCAGCCTCGTTGGCAAAAAAGAAGCTCTGCTTGGCCTCCTTGTGGCCTTCCTTCTCCGCAATCTCGATCATCTCGGGGTACATGGTCTTGAACTCGTAGGTCTCACCGTGGATGGCGGTTTCCACGTTCTCCACTGTGGACTTGACGCCCTCCATGGCCCGGAGATGATTCAGGGCATGGATGGTCTCGGCCTCGGCCGCCGCCCGGAAAAGCCTGGCCACTCCGGGGAAACCCTCCTCTTCGGCCTTCTTCGCAAAGGCCAGATATCTACGGTTGGCCTGAGATTCTCCGGCAAAGGCCTCCTGCAGTTTCTCCAAAGTCTTGCTCATGTTAAACCTCCTGCAATGAAAGTTTTTTATGAGATTCCCCTCCCCCACAGGGGGACTTTTTTAGAGGTTTCTTTTATCATGAGCCAACATTAAACTTAAACTTCTTATTTGTCAATAAAGGTTTTAACTTCTTTCCAGGAAAAGGACGCGGGTCTTTCCGGTAGGGGTAGCTGGGGGTTCGGGCGGAAGGGAAAGGAGCTCTCGCGGGGAAAGGGGGTAGAGGAGCTCGCGGAGTCGGAGGCCTTCTTTTAGGGGGTGAGTGGAGAGGGTTTCAGGGGCGAGGTCCCGCCATTCTTCAAGGACACCCGGCTGATCCACGAAAAGCGTTTCCGGAAGTTCGGGGAGCACCGGAAGGAGCGTCTTCCAGGCGGCCATCCTTTCCCTGAGGGCGGGAAGTTCCCAGGTCGGCTCCCGGGTCTCGACCACCCATTTGGGGAAGCGGACCTCAATGGTATCTCCTACGATCATGCGTGAGAGGAAGCGGCTCTTTTCCTCGAGGCTCCTGAGCTCCTCATCGAGAGCTTCGAGCCTTTGATCCAGACGCTCAGCCAGAGCAAGCCTTACCCTGGCCGAAAGCACCGGGTCTTCTTCTTTATCGGAACGGCCAAGGAGAGCCCGTTTGATGTCTGAGACGCTTTCCTCAAGAGTTTCCGGAGCGCCTTTGAAAAGGGCCACGTTTTCCGGGCTGCGCATCATGCGCCCCCATTCCTCGTAGCCCGAAACCAGATCCAGGAAGGCCTGGAGCTTGTCCCCCAGAGGGGGAGGATAGAGGAATCTCACCCGGCCCTCTTCGGAGAGGGCTTGGGCTACACCTTTGGGAGGGTATTCCGCCGGGCGCAGGAGGACCAGCCGATCCACGACCTTAAGGGCCGCCCCGGCCAGATCCCGCCGGAGATGGGTCTGAGGGTAAAGTAAGGCCTCCACACCTGAAGCATAGCCCATGTGGAAAGGTGGTCAAGCGGCCAGAATTCATATAAAGTGGACCAGAGGGGTACCCGTGATTACCACCGGTTTTTTACTCGATCTTCTCCTCATTCTTTGCGGGGCCTGGGCCTTGGGGTATGTGGCCCAGCGGATGGGGCTTCCGGTAATGCTGGGAGAACTTATGGCCGGTCTTCTTTTGGGGCCCACGGCCCTGGGTCTGATTCACTTCTCAGAACCATTGGAGCTTTTGGCGGAGCTCGGCATTTTTTTCGCCATGTTTTACGCCGGGCTCGAGATGGATCCCCGTGAGCTTTGGGAACACCTTCGGCCCTCACTGGCGGTGGCTCTAGGCGGGTTTGTCTTGCCCTTCGGGTTGGGGGCCCTGGTGACCCATCTCCTAGGAGGGACCCTATACCAGAGCCTTTTCGTGGGCATGGGGACTTCTATCACGGCCATTGCGGTCCAGACCGTCATCCTCCATAGTCTTCGCATTAATCGGACCGAGATCGGTCACATCATCATCGGGGCGGCCCTGGTGGACGACATCCTGGCCCTGATCACCCTCTCCATCCTTTTGGGGCTCGCCCGTAGTGGACAGGTGGATCTCGCGGGACTGGGGTTCATCCTGCTCAAGGTGATGCTCTTTTTCGGGCTTACCATCTTCCTGGGAGAATTCGTGTTGCCGAAACTGACCCGTAGGATTACCGATGAGGGAGGCAAGGCCATGACCTTCGCCCTGGTGGTTTCGCTGGTCATGGCTTATCTGGCGGAAGAAGCCGGGCTTCACCACGTGATAGGGGCTTTTTTGGCCGGTCAGTTCGTGCGACGGGAGATCATGCGCCCCGAAGTTTATGAGACCATTGCGGATCGTTTCTATAGTTTAAGTTATGGTTTTCTGCTTCCGGTGTTTTTCGTGACTCTGGCCTTTCATTTGCACTGGAGTCTTGAGCCCGGCTTTTGGCTTCTGGCCGGAGTTCTTACCCTGGTGGCCCTCCTGGGGAAGTTTCTGGGAGCCGGTTTGGGCTTAAGGCTTTTTGGTTTCGGTTTCTGGGAATGCCTGGTGGTGGGCTCGGGTATGAACGGACGCGGAGCGGTGGAGATGGTGGTGGCCGCGGTGGCCCTGAACCTCAGCCGGGAGCTCATGGCTCAGGGGAAGATAACCGAGCCCTTGCTTACCGATCACCAGTTTTCCGCCTTGGTGATCATGGCCTTTGTGACTACGGTGTTCGCTCCCATGGCTCTAAAGTGGACGGCTCACCGGGCCTGTCGCGGTGAGGAGAAGGCCGAGTTTTGCCGGCTACTGGAGGAGGCCCGGAGCCTGTCCGTAGGGGGCTAGACCCTTCAGTTTACCTCCCGAACCGGAACCAGAGGTCCCAGAGGATGGCGGCTAGCGAACAGATAAAGATCACGGTGTAGTTCCACCGTTCTTTAGAGACCATCAGGCTGGCCACGAGGTAGCGCAAGGCCTCCAGATCCTTAGGGGAGAGGGTGGCCTTTTGCTCGAGTTTCTCAAGGAGCCGCAGTTCCTCGATGGTCCGGCGCCGTCGGGCCGCAATAAAAGAGCGGAAAAGAAAGAAGACCAGGTTGCCGCAAACCCCCAGATACCAGAGAAAGTCTATGAGCTCCGGTCGATAGGCCTTGGCAATAAGGATGAGCCTCAGGGAGATCGATCCGGTAAGCCCTAGAAAAAAGGCCAACCAGGCCATCCAGGCCGGCAACCGGTGTGGCACGTGGAAACCTTCCTTCTTCGTCATGTTCCTGAATGTAATGGAAAATGGCCTCCAGGCCAAACGCTTTTTCTCCAAAAAGTGGGCTCTGAGCCCAATTCTCTGAAGGGTGGGAAGCCGGTGAACGAAATGATAAAATGCTCGGTGTGCCAGAGGCGTTAGAGTTGCCCTTCTATCCTGAGCCGCAGGGAATCTTTCAGGTTTCGGCCTCCGCAGGGGCCGGGAAGACCTATCGCCTGGCCCTCCATTATTTGAGACTCCTCAAAAGCCAGGGACGGCCTTCGGAAAGAGGGCTTTCCGCCATCGTGGCCTTGACCTTCACCAACCAGGCTGCCGCCGAGATGCGCGAACGCATTCTTTCCTTCCTCAAGCACATGGCCCTCGGGACCCCTGTGGGCCGCAGGCTTTCCTCTGAAACCGGCCTCTCTCCTCAGGAGGCTGAAGCCTGGCTTGAGACCATCTTTTCGGCCTATCAGGCTTTTCAGGTGCGCACCATCGACAGTCTCATCTTCACCCTTATCCGGGGGCTGGCCTGGGAGCTGGGGCTGAGACCGGACCTTTCGGCTGAGATCCGGGAGGAGTTTTTCCTGAACCGGGCTTTTGATCGTTTACTCCTTAGGCTGCGGGAAAGCGAGAGGATAAGGAGACTCTTCGAGGAGGCCCTTCATACCTTCTTGGAACTGGAGGAGCGAGGGGGGTTCAATCCCGAGAGACACTTCCGAAAACGGATGGAGGAGCTTCACCGACTCCTGCGACGCCGGAGCCGAAAGGGAGACTTCCCTGAACCCCCGCGTCTCGAAGACCTCGAGGCCCTAGAGGAGGAACTGCGGGCCAGAGGCCGGGTTCTCTCGGAAAGACTTTTCGGAGAGCTGGGACTTGCCCCGGCCTACCGGAGCTGGGGTGAATATCTCGAGGATCCTCCCCGATACTACTGGAGCGCCCTTTTTAAGAAGGCCTCCGTGCGCGAAATAGTGCGGGGAAATCCCGGCCGAAGGCTTGAGCCCCTAGAGGAGGAATACCGTCGTCTCCGGGAGATGCTTGAGCTTTACCTCAAGGCCAAGGCCCGGGCCGAGGTGGCCCCCTACGAGAGGCTTTTTCGGGAGATCCTGAGAGAGCTCCTCCATCTGCGGGAAGAGGAAGGGGTGCTTCAGGCCGGAAGCTGGACGGATATCCTGGCGGAGCACGCCCGGGAGTTCCTCCCGGTGATCTACCTGAAACTCGGGACCCGTCTTCGGCACTTTCTCCTGGACGAATTTCAGGACACCGACCGGAAACAGTGGGAGGCCCTGAGACCCCTGGTGGAGGAGGTGCTCGGAAGCGGGGGATCGCTCTTCTACGTGGGAGATGTGAAACAGGCCATCTACATGTGGCGTGGTGGCGACCCGGAGCTATTTTTTGAGGTCCCTCGGGAGTTGCCGGCGGAGGTCCTGGCCGAAGTCCTGCCTGTGAATCGCCGCTCCGCGAAACGGATCGTTCTTTTCAACAATCGGCTCTTTGCCAGACTCCGGGAGAACCTCGAGGAGGTGGTCAAAAAGTTTCTCCACGGAGAACGGGAGGCCCGCAAGATCAGGGCCTGTACGATCTCTCAGGAACTCAGCCGGAGGCTCCGGGAGGTCTACCGGGAGTCCGAACAGGAGGTTCTGCCCGGGGGCCCGGAGGGAAAGGTCGAGTTTCTGGAGGTGCCTTCGGATGAGGATCGGGAGGCCTTTCGGGAGGGCGTTTGGGCGCTGCTTGAGGAGTTGATTCCTGGACTCTATTGGGAGTATGTGGAGGCCGGCAAAAGCGTGGTCATCCTGGTGCGGGAGAATGATCAGGCCGAAGAGATCGCCACTTTCCTTTTCGGGCTGGGTATCCCGGCGGTGACCGAGCGGGCCCTGCGCCTGGAAAATTCCCCGCTCATCAAAGGACTTCTCTCCCTCCTCAAGTACCTGGATTATCCCGAAGACGAAACCGCTCTGGCCGGTTTTCTGACCAGTCCCCTCTCTTCAAACGGTCCGGAGATCCTGAGGCGTTATCTCGACCGGAAAGGCGAGGGACTTCCGGAATTCCTGGCCTCCGAGGCCCCGGGGCTGGTCGCCAGGGTTCGCAGACTCTCTGCCATCCAAGAAGAAGGCGTCTCCCTTTATGAACTGGTGCAGGAGATTTGTCGGGAATTCGGGGTGAGGGAAAGATTCCCCGAAGAAGAACTCTACCTCATGCGATTTCTTTCGGCGGTTCTGGCTTATGAGGAAGAGGCCCTCGGGCTTTCGGATTTCCTGACCCGATGGGAGGAAAGCGGTGGAGAAGAGAAGATCGGGTTGCCCAGGGAACTTCAGGCGGTGAGGGTTCTCACCATTCACGCGGCCAAGGGGCTGGAGTTCGACGCCGTGGTCCTGCCCTTCCTTACCTGGGGGCCGAAGGGGAAGGGAGAGGTGGTCTTTACGGATTGGGGCCTTATCCGGGCCCGTAAGGAGTCCGCCGAGGAGGTGGCCCGGGCCAGGCTGCAGGAAAAGGCCCGAGAGGTCTTCGAAAGCCTCAATCTCCTGTATGTAGCCTTCACCCGGCCCAGGGAGGCCCTCTACGTCTTTGTCCCTGAGAAGACCAGGGTCTATACCGTGGCCTCGGTGCTCCGGGATCTCGGGGCCCGGGAAATTCTTAAGGAGATCTCCGCATGAGGCTCAGGATCTACCAGCAGAAGCGGGCCCTCGGACTCCTCGGGGAAAGGGATGAGGAGCGTCAGCTGGGAGAGATGGCCCATTTAGCCCTCTATTTTTTGGAGGCCTTTACCGGGAGTCTTGAGGAACTCGAGAGAGCGGTGGATCGGGCCCTGGCCCTCTACGCCGAGCCTCTCCCCGAGAGGGAAAAATACCGGGAAAAACTGCTCAAGGTCCTCTCCCAGGCCCTCGCTCAACCGGAAATTGCCCGTTTCTTTGCTCCGGGGCTTTCGGATCTCCGGGAACACCCCTTCCTCCTGGAGGCTAAAAGGGGGGAAGGCCCAAAGGTCTACCGACCGGATCGAGTGCTCTTTCTTCCTGAAGGTCCGGTGGTTCTGGAATATAAGCTGAGGCTCTCTGGCCTGGAAAGTCTTGAGGCCCACCGGGGCCAGCTTCGGACCTATCTTCGGGCCCTGGCCAAGATTCTCGGAAGTCCCCCCAGGGGCTACCTGATCTATCTTACCCCTCCGGAAATTCGGGAGGTGGCTCCTGATGAGCGGTAAGGCCTGGGCCATCCCCCCCGGGGCCGGTTTTCTTCCGACCCTGGCCGGGGAGATTCTTCGCCGCCACGGAGAAGATCTCTCCCGGGTGACCGTGATTTTTCCCACCCGGAGGGCGGCGCATTATTTCCGGTATTACCTTGCCCGGAGCCGTCGCGCCCCCTTCTGGCTTCCCAGGATCTACGCCTTTTCCGACTGGGTGAACGAGCTGGCCGTGCGCCTCGATCCCCGGCCGGTCATCCCACCGGCCGAAAGGGCCTGGTGGCTTTACCGGGTGATCTCCGGCAGACCCGGGTTTGAACGGGTCGCCGAGAGCTTCGATCGTTTTCTTCCCTGGGGGTTGCGTTTCGCGGAGGTGCTGGAGGAGTTTGAGAGGGAAGCCGTCCCCTTGAAAAATCTCCTTGAGCCTCCGGAGGAGATCCCTCCGGAGGGGCGGGCCTTTCTGGCGCATCTGGCCGAAATCGGAGGCCTTTATCGGGAAAGACTGCGGGAGGCCGGGGTGACCACCCCCGCCGAGCGGCTCCGCTTAGTGGCCGAAAGGCTGGCGGAAGTCTTCTCCCCCGAAGGCCCCCTTTATCTTTGCGGATTTGCCGCCCTTTCGAACACCGAAAGGGCCATCTTTCGCCAGCTTCTGGCCCATGAGGGAGAGATCTTCCTGGAGGTCGATCCCGGGGAGAGACTTCCGGATTTCATGACGGAGGTCCTCAAGAGCTTGAAGCTTTCCCTGGAGCCTCTGGTGAAAGCCCGTCGAAGGCTCCCGGAGATCCGTTTTTGGGCCGCGGCCGATGTGCATCAGGAGGCTCGTGAGGCCGCCGGTCTTCTGCCCGAAAACCCCGAGGCCCCGGACGAGGTTCTCATCCTGCTGCCGGTGGCCGGCCATCTTTTGCCCCTTCTTTATACCCTCCCCGAAGGGCTTCCGGTGAATATCACCCTGGGTTTCCCGGTGAAACGCTCCCTCCCGGCTACTTTTCTGCTGATCCTTTTTGAACTTCACGAAAAGCGGCTGGATGATCGCTATCCGGTACTCACCTATCTTTCTCTCCTGAAGCATCCCTATACTCGCGGAGTCCTTGGGGCCTGGGCGGGGCAGCTCCACGAGTTCGAGACCAGGCTTCGGGCCCACGGAAGCCCCTACCTCAGTTTGCGCGAGATCGAGGAGCTGGCCGGGGAGGCCGAGCCCCTCAAGGCGTTCCATCGGGAGTTTCTGGAAAGCCTTTATGGAGTGAGGACGCCCCGGGCCTTCGCCCGCGCCCTTTACCGGATCCTGGCGAAGATCCTTGAGCCTTACCGGGAAAAGTTGCGGGAGGCGGAGGAGAACCGGGAGATTTTGGCTCGCCATTTCCTTTACGCTTTTGAGAGCGAGATCTTTCCGGTCTTCGAAACCTCCTCCTTTGCCGACGAACCCATGCCCCTTGAAGGGCTTTTCCGTATGTTCCGCGAGATCCTCTCCGCGGTGAAGGCTCCCTTCGAGGGGGATCCTCTGCGAGGGGTCCAGGTGATGGGGCTTCTCGAAAGCCGGCTCCTCTCCTTCAGGCGGATAATTGTTCTCGACGCCAATGAGGGGGCCCTGCCCTCCCCGGAAGACCCGAATCCCGTTCTTCCCGAGGGCCTTCGCCCGGCCCTGGGGCTTCCCCAGCGCTCGCGCCAGGAAGCCCTGGAACGGTATTACTTCCAGCGTCTGGTGGCTTCCGCCAGGGAGGTGGACATCTTCTACCTTTCGGTCACCGATTCTTCCCCCAGGCTTCTGCCTCGGGTGAGGAGCCGTTACGTGGAGGCCCTCCTGTGGGAGGAAGAAAAACGGAAGAGGCGGCTCTTCGAGGTGGGGGAGGGGCCGGTGAGACACCTTCGCCCCCGCCTCCGGGCTCCGGAGCCCTACCCGGGGATTCCCCGGGGAGAGGCCGAACGCCGGGAGATCGAAAGGCTCCTTTCCGGGGAGATCAGCGCCACCTTCCTGGAAACCTATCTCGACTGTCCGGCCAGGTTCTACTTTCGCTACGTGCTGGGACTCAAGGCTCCAGAGCGCATCCTGGACTACGACGCCACCGCCATGGGAACCCTGGTGCACGCGGTTCTTGAGGAATATTTCCGTCCCTTTCTGGGCCGGGTCTATGTCCCCGGGGAGCACAACGATCCCGACCGCCTGAAGGTCCTTTTCCACCGGCGGTTCGAGGAGGATGGGCTTTCCCGACAACTTGGCCCGGAACGGCGATTTTTCGTGCTCAAGACCGCCGAGTATCGCCTGGAGCGTTACCTTCAGAGCCTCGAGGGTCTGCCGCCTTTCCGGGTCCTGGCCCTTGAAGGGGAGGAAAAACGGAGCCACCCCGGGCTCGGGCTTCGCTTCCGGGGGAAACTCGACCGGGTGGATGAATTCGAGACCGGACGCGTGGTCCTGGATTACAAGACCGGCTCAGGGGTGCGTTCCCTGAGCCTGAAACGCCTGCGGGAAGTGCTGGCCGAAGGGCCAAAACTTCCAAGGATCGAACCCACCCTGGAGGGACTGACCCTTCTCAGGGAAAGGCTACCGGACCTCCAGCTGCTTCTTTACCTTTTCCTCAGGCCGGAGGCCACCGAGGCCGTCTATGTTCAGCTGGCCAGCGGCAAAGGCCGGGAAATCTACAAACCCCTCTTTTACCGAGCGCCCTTTCTTCCCCGTTACGGGGATCCCCTGAGCGAAGACGAAGCCCATCTCTTACGGGAAAAGGTCTTTCCGGAACTTTTAGCCCAGCTGATCGAACACCTGCTTGAGGCCCCTTACTTTTTTATCCCAGAAAAACCCCCAGGGTGTCGCTGGTGCGATTACCTCTATGCCTGCCCGGGCAGAAAAAGGTTCTAGACGTAGAATCCCCGACGGAGCTTTTCGGCTTCCACCCCCAGGAAAAGCGCCGCTTCCGAGAGGGTCTGGCGAACCGGACCTTCCGGGATCTCTTTCAGCAGGGCCTCGAGCTCCCGGGCCCGCTGCTCGAGGATGCCGGCCAGGGTCTCCGCCTGGGTGCGGGAAGAAGGGTCTTCCGAGAATCTTTCTATGAGCGGGAGGACCTCTTCTACCAGGTCTATGGCTTCCGAAAGCGGCCCCTGAGACCCTTGAGCCTCCGCCAGGGCCTCCTTGAGGTGGGCCTCGAAGCTCTTTTCGACTTTCCCGGATCTTTTCCCGGGGGTAAAATCAAGAGGCAAGTGCGGGTCCCAAAAGATTTTCATGCTGGACCTCCTTACTTCTATCCTAAATAACTTTTCGGAAGGAGGCAAGAAAACATGAGGGCGAGATTGCTGCTGGTCCTCTTGGGGTTTTTGCCCTGGCTTATGGGCTGCGGGGCCGCGGTCATCACCACCGGAGCCACCACGGGCTACAAAGTAGTTACCGATCCCCGGTCCGTGGGGCAACAGGTGGACGACGCCACCATCACCAGCAAGGTCAATCTGGCCCTGGCCAAGGATCCGGTAACCAAGGCGCGCAAGATCGATGTGGACACCGTGGACGGGGTGGTGACCCTCACCGGAATGGTGGAGACCGAGGCCGAGAAGCGTCGGGCCGAGGAGCTGGCCCGAAAGGTGGCCGGGGTGCGGGCGGTCCGGAACAACCTCATGGTGGGGCACCGGAGCTTCGGCCGCAGCCTGGACGACAAGCTCCTTACCGCCCGTATCAAGACCAAGCTCATCGCTGAACCCGGGATCCGTTCGCTTTCCATTGATGTGGACACCGTGGACGGGGTGGTGACCCTCACCGGAGTGGTGAAGAGCGAGGAGCAGCGCCGGCGAGTGATCGAAATCGTGCGGACCACCAAAGGGGTGAAAGGAGTCATTGACAATCTCACCGTAAAGGGTGACTGAGTGAGCGTCTATCCCGAAACCTTTGATGTCATCGTCATCGGGGCCGGGCATGCGGGGATCGAGGCCGCCCTGGCGGCTTCGCGCCTGAAGTGTCGCGTCCTGGTTCTCACCGTAAATCTCGAGCGCATCGGAGCCATGAGCTGTAACCCGGCCATCGGGGGGCTGGCTAAGGGACATCTCGTGAAGGAGATCGACGCCCTGGGCGGGGAGATGGCCCGGGCCATAGATGAAACCGGAATCCAATTCCGTAAGCTCAACACCCGGAAGGGGCCGGCGGTGCGGGCCACCCGGGCCCAGGCCGACCGCATGCGTTACCAGGCCCGCATGAAAAGGGTGCTCGAGCGGGCCCCCCGGGTGACCGTGAAACAGGCCATGGTCTCCCGGATCTTGGTGAAGGATCGAAGGGTCTACGGCGTCGAGACCCGGGTGGGGGAGATCTACTACGGCAAGGCCGTAGTGGTGACCACCGGGACCTTCCTGCGGGGGCTCATCCACATCGGGCTCGAGCACTTTGTGGCCGGCCGTATGGGAGATCCGCCCTCGAATCGCCTCTCGGAGTGCCTCCGGGAGCTCGGCTTTGAAATGGGACGACTCAAGACCGGAACCTGTCCACGCCTTGACGGCCGCACCATAGACTATTCCCGCCTTGAGGTCCAGTGGGGAGATGACCCCCCGCCGCTTTTTTCTTTTCGCAACCGCGGCCGCAGGCCGCCGCTTCCCCAGGTGCCCTGTTTCATTACCTATACCACCCCCGAGACCCATGAGATTATAAGAGGGGCGGTGGATCGCTCGCCGCTTTTCACTGGGATCATTCAGGGGGTAGGGGCCCGTTACTGTCCTTCCATCGAGGATAAAGTCTTCCGTTTCCCGGACCGGGAGCGCCACCAGATCTTTCTTGAGCCCGAAGGCCTGGATACGGTGGAGGTCTATCCCAACGGCATCAGCACCAGTCTGCCGGTGGATGTCCAGTGGAGGATGGTCCGCAGTATTCCGGGGCTTGAGCGGGCCGAGATCCTGCGTCCGGGTTACGCCATCGAGTACGATTACGTGAATCCCATACAGCTCAAGCATACCCTTGAGACCAAGCTGGTGGCTGGGCTTTTTCTGGCCGGCCAGATCAACGGGACTTCGGGTTACGAAGAGGCCGCGGCTCAGGGGATCATGGCCGGGATCAACGCCGCGCTCTACGCTCGGGAGGAGGAACCCTTTATCCTGGACCGCTCGCAGGCCTATATCGGGGTCCTCATCGACGACCTGGTGACCAAGGGCACCAGGGAGCCTTACCGGATGTTCACCTCGCGGGCGGAGTACCGGCTCCTTCTCCGGGAAGACAACGCCGATCTGCGGCTCATGCCTCTAGCCCGGAAACTGGGACTTCTCTCAGAAGAAGACTGGGCCCGCTACCAGCGGAAGAAGGACCTGCTTGAAAGGGCTTTGACCCTTCTTCGGGAGATCAAAGTCCCTCCGGAACGGGTGAACGGACTACTCGAGAGCCTGGGGACCTCGCCCCTTCGGGAGACCGTGAGGCTCTACGACCTGCTTCGGCGGCCGGACGTGCCTCTGGAAAAGATCAAACCGGCTTTTCCCGAGCTCGGAGAGTTCCCTGAAGAGGTCCTTGAGGAGCTCGAGATCGAGACCAAATATGCCGGTTACATCGAACGGCAGCGCCGGGAGGTGGAGCGTTTCCGCCGCTGGGAGAACATGCTCCTTCCGGAAGACCTCGATTACTGGAAGATCCCCGGACTCTCGAACGAGGTCAAGGAGAAGCTCTCTCAGGTGAGACCCCGCTCCTTCGGCCAGGCCCTGAG
>WFPH01000067.1 GCA_015487645.1 Thermosulfurimonas sp.
TCCTTACGGCCTCCCCCGAGATTCGAGCCCGCCGGAGGTATCTCGAGTGGCGAGCCAAGGGGCTTGAGGTCTCCGAGGAGGAGGTCTTGGCCAAGATTCGAGCCCGAGACGAAAAGGATACCTCTCGGCAGGAAGCTCCGTTAGCCATTCCCGAGGGGGCTGTAGTGATAGACACTTCAGATCTACAGCCGGAAAAAGTTCTTCAGCTCATCCTCCAAAAACTCGATCAGGGCCGCCCTTGAAGCCTTTCTCTATCTCTGGTATAAGCTCCATCAAAGTCTTTTAAGTTTATAGGGAGGCCGAAATGGTAGAGGTGCAGGAAACGGAAAATTTTGAAGAATTGCTCAAATCTGAAGCTGAGCCCCAGTTTCTGCGTCGGGGTTCCATCATAGAAGGCACGGTTATCACCATTAATCCGGACTGGACCTTTGTGGACATCGGTTATAAATCCGAGGGCCTTATCCCTACGGAGGAGTTCCGCCGGGCAGATGGGTCTTTGAGGGTCAAGGAAGGCGACCGGATAGAGGCTTTAGTGGAGCGGGTAAGGGGAGAGGATGGGCTGGTCAGGCTTTCCTTCGCCAAGCTCATGGAGAATCGGGCCTGGGATAAAGTCCTTCGGGCTCAAAAGGAAGGCACGCCCCTTGAGGCTTATGTGATTGAGCCGGTGAAAGGGGGCTTTGCGGTAGAGATAGAAGGGATAAGAGCTTTTTTGCCTTTCTCTCACGCTTATCTCGAACGTCCTTCTGACCCTAACGAGATCGTGGGACAGAGCGTTCAGGTGGAGGTAATTGCGGCTTCAAGGAAGAGGAAGAACGTCGTGGTTTCTCGGAAAAACGTGCTCCAGAAGGAGCAGGAAGCCCGCAAAAAGGCCCTTTTCGAGAGCCTTGAGGAGGGGCAGGTCCGCGAAGGCACGGTGACCAGGATTTTGGACTACGGGGCCTTCATCGATCTTGGAGGAGCGGAAGGATTCCTTCATATTTCGGATCTTTCCTGGGGAAAGGTTAAGCATCCTGGAGATCTTCTCCGGGAAGGGGATCGGGTGCGGGTGAAGGTCCTTTCCTTTGATCCAGAGAAAGAGAAGATCAAACTGGGGATTAAGCAGCTCACACCGGATCCCTGGGAATCCGTAGGAGAAAAGTATCGTGAGGGCGATCGGGTAAAGGGCCGAGTGGTCTCTTTGACCTCTTTTGGGGCTTTTGTGGAGGTGGAACCCGGGGTCGAAGGGCTCATTCACATCTCGGAGCTTTCCTGGACCAAACGGATCAAGCACCCCAGGGAGATCGTTTCGGTGGGAGATCAGGTGGAGGCGGTGGTTCTCAAGGTGGATCCCGAAAATCGCCGGCTTTCGCTGAGTCTCCGGAGGATAGAGCCCAATCCGTGGGAGGTGCTGGCCCAGAACATGCCTCCGGGTACGGTAATCGAGGCCCCGGTAAAGACGGTGACGGATTTTGGAATTTTCGTGGAGGTTACCGAAGAAATCGACGGTTTTATTCACATTTCTGATCTATCTTGGGGCAAGATCTCCCATCCTTCGGAAAAATTCAAGGCCGGAGATATGGTTCGGGCGGTGGTCCTCAAAATTGATCCCGAGAAAGAAAGATTGAATCTGGGGATCAAACAACTCCTTCCCAATCCCTGGGAAACGGCCCCGCAGAAATATCCTGTAGGGTCTACGGTTACGGGGAAGATCTCCAAAATAACCGATTTTGGTCTCTTTGTAGAGATAGAGGAAGGTCTTGAAGGCTTGGTCCATGTTTCTGAAATCGGACAGGAAAAAATCAAATCTCCAGTAGGGCTTTTTGAGGTCGGTCAGGAGATCAAGGCCAAGGTTATTCGTCTTGAGCCGGAAAGGAAGCGTCTGGCCCTTTCCATCCGACGTTATCAGGAAGAACTCGAACGTCAGGAGTATCTTGAACTCACCGAGGGTCGTAAAGGGACCGGAGTAACCCTGGGGGCTTTTTTGAAGGAAGCAACTAACAAATAAAGCGCTTTTAAAAGTTTTTCATGAAAAGGGGGCTCCTATACGGTTTAGCCTTTTTGGGGGGCTTGTTTTTATTTTTTATTTTAACGATTTTTATTTTTTCTCTCTTTCTGGGTTTTAAAAGCCATGGGAGGCCC
>WFPH01000068.1 GCA_015487645.1 Thermosulfurimonas sp.
CCTTCGGTGCGGCTGTACAAGGGCGGAGTTCGGGAGAGGTAGGGATCTAGGGCTGCTACCAGGACGGCGGCCGTGGCGAGCAGCATCATGGGAATCTCACGATTTACGACTACGCTCTGGATGGAAAGGGTTCGCAGGAGGGCGGCCAGCCCTATCCCGAGCCCGATGTTGGCCAGGTTCGAGCCCACGATGTTCCCGAAGGAGATTTCCCCGGCCCGGAGGGCCGCGGCCACGTTCACGGCCAGCTCCGGAGCACTGGTTCCAAAAGCTACCACCGTGAGGCCGATCACCGTAGGGGAAATGCCCAGCCTTCGGGAGAGGTTGGCCGCTCCCCGGACCATGAACTCCCCTCCCGCCAGAAGCACAGCCAGTCCCAGCAGGGTGAAAAGGAGATCTAGGAAAATGGCCATGCTTTTCATTATAATGAAAGAATGAAGCTTCCCAAGACGGAATTGCCCCTCAAAAAGCCAGCTCTTCTGGTTCTGGCCTACCGTTACCTCGTGCGGAACGAGGCCGGAGAGGTGGTGGAGACCCCGGAGGAGATGTTCTGGCGGGTAGCTCGGGCGGTAGCCGAGGCCGAAAGGGAATTCGGAGAGGATCCCGAACGGTGGGCTGAAAGGTTCTATCACCTTATGGCCTCTCTGGACTTTCTGCCCAACTCTCCCACCCTGATGAACGCCGGCCTTCCCCTGGGGCAGCTTTCGGCCTGCTTCGTGCTTCCGGTCGAGGACTCCCTGGAGGGAATCTTTGAGACCCTGAAAAATGCCGCTTTGATCCACAAGTCCGGTGGGGGCACGGGTTTTTCCTTCTCTCGCTTGCGCCCCCGGGGGGATGTGGTGCGTAGCACTCAGGGGGTGGCCAGCGGCCCGGTTTCTTTCATGCGGGTTTTCGACGCCGCCACCGAGGCCATCAAGCAAGGGGGCAAACGTCGAGGCGCCAATATGGGCATCCTTCGGATAGATCATCCGGATATCGAGGAATTCATCCGTATCAAAAACCAGCCCGGAGAACTTACCAACTTCAACCTTTCGGTGGCCGTAACCGACGCCTTCATGGAAGCCGTGAGGAAGGACGATCTTTTCCCTCTGATAAATCCCCGCACCGGCCGGGAGGTCCGCCGGGTAAAGGCCCGCAGGCTCTTTGATCTTTTGGTGGAAAACGCCTGGCAGACCGGGGACCCCGGGGTGATCTTTCTCGACACCATCAACCGGGCCAACCCTACCCCTCTCCTCGGCGAGATCGAAAGCACCAATCCCTGCGGGGAGCAACCCCTTCTGCCTTACGAATCCTGCAACCTGGGCTCCATCAACCTTTCCTGTTTTGTGAGGGACGGCCAGGTAGATTACGGACGTCTCCGGAAAACTGTCCACCTGGCCGTGCGTTTTCTCGACGACGTGATTGAGGTCAACCGGTTCCCGCTACCCCAGATCGCCCGCATGACTAGGCTCACCCGGAAGATAGGTCTCGGGGTGATGGGCTTTGCGGACATGCTCATCGAACTCGGCATCCCCTACGACTCCGAGGAGGCCGTGAGGCTAGCCGAAGAACTTATGGCCTTCATCGAGCGGGAATCGGTGGCCGCCAGCCAACGTCTCGGGGAAGAGCGGGGGAGTTTCCCGGCCTTTCCCGGAAGCCTCTGGGAGGCCAAGGGGTTTTCCGCCATGCGCAACGCCACCACCACCACCATCGCCCCCACCGGAACCCTTTCCCTCATCGCGGGCACTTCCTCCGGGATAGAGCCCCTTTTTGCTCTGGCTTACCGGCGCCGGGCCCTGGGGGGTGTGGAGTGGGTGGAGATCCACGAGGGTTTCCTCAAGGCCCTCAAGGAACGGGGCCTAGAGGTCGAGTCCATAGTGGAGAGGGTGCTCGAGACCGGCAACCTCTCTGGAATTTCCGGCCTTCCTGAGGAGTTGCGCCGGGTTTTTGTTACGGCTTTCGAAGTCTCCCCGGAGAGTCATCTGGCCATTCAGACGGTCTTCCAGCGCCACACGCATAACGCCGTTTCCAAGACCATCAATCTCCCGGAGTCCGCTACCAAGGAGGAGGTGGCTCGCATTTATCTCAAGGCCTATGAACTGGGTCTAAAGGGGGTTACGGTCTATCGTTACGGTTCCCGCCCGGAGCAGGTCCTCAGCCTTCCCCGGGATCGGGCCTGTCCGGATTGTGGGGAAAGACTAGAGCCCCGGGAGAACTGCTTCTTCTGTGCCGGCTGTGGTTACTCGGAGTGTGGTTAGAGAGGCCGGAGGTGCACACAGTCTCCCACCAGGATCTCTCTCAGGCCCTTTTCGGTTTCAAGGATGAGGGCCCCTTCCGCACTCACTCCCCGGGCCAGGCCCACGAGTTCCCCTTCGGGAAGGATGATCCGCACCCTTTTCCCGATGGTCTCCGCGTGGGCCGTCCAGGCCGCGATTATTTCTTCCGGGGAAAGCCTCAAAAATTCGTTCATACGCCCGAGGAGGACCTCCAGGAGTTGGTCTCGGTCAACGGGTTTTCCTAGGATCTCACAGAGGGCCACGGCCTGGGGTTCCCGGTGGGAGACAGGGGAGTTGAGATTGAGTCCCAGGCCAATGAGGACATAAGCGGGGCGACCTTTCCGGAAGGAGGCTTCCAGGAGAAGGCCCCCCAGTTTGCGTTCCTCAAGGAGGATATCGTTCGGCCATTTAAGCCCTACGGAGAGTCCGTAGAGCTCCTTTAAGGTCTGGGCCACCGCCGCTCCCGCGGCCAGGCAGAGCACGGAAAGTCTTTCGGCGGGAAGGGGCGGTCGCACCACCAGGGTGAGATAGAGACCGCCTTCGGGGGAAAGCCAGGGACGTCCCCGGCGGCCCCGTCCGCGAGTCTGTCTCTCGGCCATCACCGCGCCCGTGAAGCCCTCTTCGGCCAGCTCCCGGGCCACCTCCATGGTGCTTTCCACTTCCCGGTAGCGATACACTTTGACACTTCCGGCCACGCTTATTATGTTAACAGATGATGCGGAAATTAAAGGACTTTTTCCGTAAAAACTGGTGTTGGCTTTGCGGTGGAGCCTTGATGCTGGCTCTTTACTATACGGTTGGGCATATTACCGAGAAGGTAAAGATCGAATCCAACCGGGTGAGCACTCTTTCTCTGGAAGAAGTGCAGCTCCTCAAGGCTTATCATGGGGCCC
>WFPH01000069.1 GCA_015487645.1 Thermosulfurimonas sp.
ACCCAGCGCCGGGCCTCGGAAAGATCAGCCACATCCAGGGGAAAGATGAGCCTACCTACGACCTTTTCCACCTCTCCGCCTCCCTTTGAGAAGCTGGGCCACCTGTTCGATAAACTCATTGACATCCTGAAACTCCCGGTAGACCGAAGCAAACCTCACATAGGCAACTTCGTCCCATTCCTTGAGCTTCTCCATGACCCGCTCTCCAAGATAGCTTGAGGACACTTCTTTTTCACCGCTTTCAAAAAGTTCCCTTTCAAGGGAGCTCACAAAATTTTCAATATCTTCCTCACTTACCGGTCTTTTATGACAGGCCTTGCGAATCCCGCTAAGGATCTTTTCCCTGGAGAAGGGTTCCCGGCGGCCATCTTTCTTGACCACCTGAGGCAGAGAAAGCTCAAGCCTCTCGTAGGTGGTGAAACGAAAGCCGCAACTCTGGCATTCCCGGCGCCGACGGATAACAAAGCCCTCCCCCGTAGTCCGGGAATCTACGACCTTGGTATCCTCTTTCTGACAGGAAGGACAGCGCAACCTCGGTTCCCTTAGCTAAGCATACTGCGAAGTTCCTCGAATTTCCTACGGGCCTCGGAACTCAGATTAGTGGGCACCGTGATCTGAACCTCTACATAGAGATCCCCTCTTGAACCATCGGGGCGATAAAGTCCTTGCCCTCGCAGGCGAAATTTCTGGCCACTCTGGGTTCCGGGAGGGATCTTTAGCTTCACTTTACCCGTAAGGGTGGGTACGATCACCTCCCCTCCGAGCACCGCGGTAAAAAGGTCTACCGGTTGCTTGAGATAAAGGTCATAGCCTCGCCTTTCGAAACGACGGTCCGGTCGAACCCGAATCTCGAGGTAAAGATCACCCGGAGGCCCTCCTCGTTTTCCGGGACGGCCCTTGCCAGGGATCCGAATACGGGTGCCGTCATCGGCTCCGGGAGGAAGAGTGACCGAGACCGTCTCCTTTCGAACCACAGTCCCGCGTCCGCCACAGGTTCGGCAGGAACGGGTGTAGCGCCGCCCGAATCCTCCACACGCCGAGCAGACTTCAATAAATCGCACGGGCCCCCGACGCATCTCCTTGCGCCCCCGCCCCTGGCAGACCGGACATTCTTCAGCCGAAGAAAGATCGTACCCCTGGCCGTGACAGGCCGGGCAGGGTTCCTCGAAAGGGATCTCGAAGCTGAGAGGTTTGCCGGAAACCAGATCCGCCAGATCTATCTCCACCCGGTAAAGAACATCCGCTCCGGGCTCAGGGCGCTCCTCCCGCTCGTAGCCGAAAAGATCGGCGAAAAGATCCGCGAAACTCCCGAAGGGGTCAAACCTCTCCATAAAGAGACCGAAATCGTAAGCCGATTCGCCCCCGGGAGTGGTGAAGCGGTAGGCCCTGGCGGCTTCCCTCAGACGGTCATACTCGGCCCGCTTTTTCGGGTCTGAAAGGATCTCGTAGGCCTCGTTTATCTCTTTGAAACGCTCTTCGGCCTCTTTATCTCCAGGATGGAGGTCAGGATGATACTTCCGGGCCAAGCGGCGATAGGCCCGCTTGATCTCCTCCTCACTGGCATCCGGACTCACTCCCAGTATTTCGTAGAGATCCTTCTTTACCATTGGCCCTTTTCCGGCTAGTTTATTTTATAGTTATTACAATCTCCAAGCAGGAAGATAAATCGCGTGGCCGAATTTTCCAGCCCCTGGGCTTCAGAAGAGCCGGTCTATCGGAGACTCATTTTCACCGTAAGCGAATTAACTTCCAGGATAAACGAACTCTTTGAACGTCACTTCCTCCTGGTCTGGGTGGAAGGAGAGATCTCGCAGCTCAAAAACCACGATTCCGGCCACGTCTTTTTCTCCCTGAAGGATGAAGGGGCGCTTCTCAGGGTGGTCCTCTTCCGGGATAGAGCCAGGGAGGTAGGGTTCCCGCTGCGGGAAGGTCTTCGGGTGCTATGTTTTGGAAGGATCTCGGTCTATCCCCCTCGAGGGGAATATCGTCTCCTGGCCCAGAGGATTGAACCCCGAGGATTGGGGGCCCTGCAGGCGGCTTTCGAGGCCCTCAAAGAGGAACTCCGTCGCCGGGGGTACTTCGATCCGACCCGCAAAAAGCCCCTTCCGGCCTTTCCACAAAAGGTAGGAGTGGTAACCTCCCTTTCGGGGGCGGCTCTCCACGATTTCCTTCGCCTGGCCCGGAGTCGCTGGCCGGCTCACTTTCTCATCTATCCCGTAAGAGTTCAGGGAGAAGGGGCCGCCGAGGAAATCGCCCAGGCTATTGCGGACCTTAACACCTTTCCAGATCTCGACCTCATCGTGGTCACCCGGGGCGGGGGATCGCTTGAAGATCTCTGGGCCTTCAACGAAAGAATGGTAGCCGAGGCCGTTTTTCGTTCCCGGATCCCGGTGGTCTCGGC
>WFPH01000070.1 GCA_015487645.1 Thermosulfurimonas sp.
GGACCTAAGGCCTCGGCGAGGATCTTTCCTCGAATGGGAACGGCCTGGAGTCCGTGATAGGAGACCACCCAGGATCGGGCTTTTGGGGGAAGCAGGCCCCGGAGCTTGCGGTCGGAGTCCCTCAGGCCCCTCTCGTCTCGAAGCCCGAAGGTTAACGGAGCATCTATGGCTACGGCTATCACGCGTTTTTCCTCACAAAAGCTTACCAGGCTCTCGAGAAAACGGGCTTTCGGTATCAGGAGGCGACCTTCTTCTTTGTCGGGAAGGGCTATCGCACGAGTGCCCGATTCTCCGGCTATATCCACGCCCAGGTAATAAAAGACTTCTAATCCCTCCATGCTCAACCATTGGGCCCGGAATAGTCAGATCTGAAGGCTCCTTGAGAGAGTTTTTTCCCCAGAAACTCCAGGGCTTCTTGAAGCCCCCGGGTCTTGAGCACCTCGCTGAAACTTGAGACATCGAGCTGGTAGCCCGAGGGTTTTTTCTGGATGAAGATCAGAAAGCGTTGCAGGTAGCCTTCCTCCGAAAGAAGGACCTCGAGCAGCCGGTCTTCTCCGTGCTCCCAGATCCGAAAGGTCCTCAGCACCAGGCCTTCCCGAATCTTAAAGGTTTTTTGGAGGACCTCGGGGAGCCCCTCAAGATGGGGAATCTTCACCGGAAACACCTGGTTCACCTCCTGGATTTCAGGATGGGGAATTTCCTTGGGAGGACGAATCCTTTTGAGGGTCAGGGCGTAAAGGGTCTTGCCTTCGGCCAGCCATTTGGCTTCGTATTTGGTAAGAGGTTCCTGGGGCTTGAGGGTGCTCAGGGTGATCTCGAAGGCTTCCACCTCCTGGGCGGCCTCCAGGGTATAGTCCAGGAAGGGGCGATCGTCGGTGCGCAGGCGAATTTCACCCCCTTCACGCAGCCTGCGGGCGAAAAGGTAAAGATTTTCGGGTTTGGTAAGCCGGCGTTTGTGATGGCGTTTCTTGAACCAGGGGTCAGGATAGTTCAGGTAGATAGTTTCTACACTTTCGTCTTCCAAAAGAAGGAAGAAGGCCCAGTAGGCGTCGAGCCGAACGCAAAAGAGGTTTTTCAGTTCATATTGGCGAATGCGTTTCAGGAGCTTCTCGATGGATATTCCGGAAAGTTCGATACCCAGAAAATGGCGCCCAGGATTTTCTTGGGCCAGTCGCGTGATGAATTCCCCGTTCCCGAAGCCGATCTCTACCGTTAGTCTGGGGATTCTCAGGGGTTTTGCTATCCGTTTGTAATTGATATACCCCTGCAGGGTTTTTTCCCTCCTTTAAAGTTTTCGAATTTGAATTTACCATAATAACGCATGTATCCTACAGAATTTCTGGCCCGTATCCGAAAACCCAGCCGTTATCTCGAGGGCGAGGTCAATGCCTTTCGCAAGCCCTGGGAGGCGGCCGAGGTCCGCTTTTGCCTGATCTATCCCGATCTCTATGAGATAGGAATGTCTCACATCGGCCTGGAGATTCTCTATCTGATCTTGAACAGCCGGGAACCCTACTTGGCGGACCGGGCCTACGCTCCGGCTCGGGATCTCGAAGAGCTTCTCCGGGAACGGAAAAAGCCGCTGCTTTCCTGGGAACATGGTCGCCCCCTTCGAGATTTCGAAGTGGTGGGGATTTCTTACCCTTATGAACTCTGCGCCAGCAATATCGTGACCATCCTTGAGCTTTCCGGAATTCCGGTGCTGGCCCGGGAGCGCCGGGAGGGAGACCCTCTCATTCTCGGCGGGGGCTCGGCCATGGCCAACCCCGAGCCCGTGGCCGATTTCTACGACGCCATCATCTTCGGAGACGGAGAGGAGGCCATCCTTGAGGTCGCGGAGGTGGTGAGGGACTGGAAAGCGGCCCGAGGGACGCGCGAGGAGTTGCTTTCGGCTCTCAGCCGGATTTCCGGGATTTATGTCCCGGCTTATTTCAGGCCGGTTTATGAGAAAGGGCGCCTTAGAGCGGTGGAACCCTTGAAGCCCGGCTATGAAAAGGTTCGCCGGCGGGTGGTGCCGGATCTTGATGCGGTACCCTATCCCTTCCGTCCGGTGGTGCCCTGGCTGGCGGCCCATGATCGGCTATCGCTTGAGATTTCCCGGGGATGTACCCGCGGTTGCCGCTTCTGTCAGGCCAGTTCCATTTATCGGCCCGTGCGGGAGCGTTCTCTGGAAAGAGTCCTCGAGATGGCCGAGGAAGGCCTGAAGGCGACCGGTTACGAGGAGGTTTCACTTCTTTCTCTTTCGGCCGGGGACTATACGGCTCTTGAGGCCCTGGTAAGAGCCCTCTATCGTCGTTTTGGAGAGGAGCGGGTGGCCCTTTCGTTGCCCTCTCTCCGGGTGGGTAGCCTTACGCCCGGTATTCTGGAGGTCCTTTCCCGGGGGAGACGGACCGGGCTTACCCTGGCTCCGGAGGCCGGAACTGAGCGACTACGCCGGGTCATCAATAAAGACATCTCCGAGGAGGAGCTTTTCCGGGGGGCGGAACTGGCCCGGAGCCTGGGCTGGCGGGATATCAAGCTTTATTTCATGATTGGGCTGCCTACCGAGACCGAGGAAGATGTGCGGGCTATCGCGGAGCTGGCTCGTCGCCTGCAGCAAAGCAGCCGGGGCCTGGAGGTCACGGTTTCGGTCTCTACCTTCGTGCCCAAACCTCACACGCCTTTCCAGTGGGAACAGCAAATAGATCTTGAGGAGACCCGCCAGAAACTGCGCACTCTCAAACGCCAGCTCCGTGGTCGGAGGCTGCGCCTTAAATGGCACATGCCGGAGCAGAGCTTCCTCGAGGGTGTGCTTTCCCGGGGAGATCGTCGGCTTTCGGCCCTGATCATAGAGGCCCATCGACGAGGGGCCCGGCTTGACGGCTGGAGCGAAGAGTTTCGTCTCGAGGCCTGGCTTTCGGCGGCGAGAGCCCTGGGTTTCGACCTTGGGGACTATCTCCGCAGGCGTGCGCCCGAGGAAGTCCTACCTTGGGAGCATCTCGACAGTGGCCTTTCACGGGATTTTCTTCTTGCCGAAAGGGAGCGAGCTTTTCGGGGGGAGATCTCGCCGGACTGCCGTTTCGAAAAATGTCTCAAGTGTGGAGTTTGCGGAAAGAACGTCCGGAATGTTCTTAAGCCTTCTCCCGAGGATCGAGAGCCCCTTCCCGAGTTTTCCCTCAAAGCGGGGGTCTACTGGTACCGGGTAGTATATGCCAAGGAGGGAAAAATGCGCTTCCTTTCACAGCTTGAGCTTCAGAGAGTATTCGAGCGGGCTCTCCGGCGAAAGAAGCTCCCTCTAGCCTTCAGCCGGGGCTTTAACCCCCGACCGAAACTTTCCTTCGGTAGAGCCCTTCCGGTGGGGATTGCCTCCGAGAAGGAGGTCTTCTTCGTGGGGCTTTCCGAGGAGATCCCCGAGGAAAGACTCTTTTACGCCCTTGCGGAAGCCCTGCCAGAAGGGCTTACGGTCCGCGAGGTCTCAAGGGTTGAGGCTCCTAAGGAAATCACTGAGGAAGCTCGATTCGAGATCCGACTTCCTCCCGGAGCTCAACCTTTAACGGAAGATCTGCGGGATCGTATGGATGAGCCTCTGGTGGTGGAACGTCCTTCTGGTGAGCGCAGCCTCAACCTTAAGGAATGGATTAGGGACCTTTCTTTGAAGGATGGGAAGCTCCTTTTCTGTTTGCGACTTTCCCCGGGTGGCCCTCGACCGGAGGAGGTGGCGGCCCATTTACTGAGGAGTACGACGGAGGAAATTTTGGTTTGTGGCGTCAAAAAGCTTGCCTAACCCGGTCTGATTTTCTATAAAAAGGAGTGAGATGACGGAAAGAAAGCCTATTGGACAGCTTCTTAAAGAACGCGGCTTCATCACCGAGGAACACATTCGGTTTGCCCTCCTTGAGCAAAAGGCCACCCGTGAGCGTCTGGGCGAGGTACTAGTTCGTCTGGGTCTGGTTACGGAGTTCGAGGTGGCCCAGGTGTTAGCAGAGCAAGCCGGTGTGCCCTTTGAAGACCTTTCCACGCTCACTCCTGATCCCCAGGCTCTTCTCAAAGTCTCGCCGGCTTTCGCCCGGCAGCGTGAGATTCTGCCCCTTCGGATCTCAGAAGGGGCCCTGGTGGTGGCCCTGCACGATCCTTTCAATCTCATGCTTCAGGAGGCTGTGGCTCGGGTTTCGGGCATGCGCATCCAGCCGGTAGTGGCCCCTCGCTCCCAGATCACCCGGGCTACGGAAAGATTTTACTACTTTCTTGAAAACCCCCCAGAAAAAGACCTGGAAGTAATTACCGAGAGACTAAGGGAAAACCCCAACCTCGAAGTCCAGATGGATGACCTTATCGAAAAACTTCTCATTTTAGCTACGGGAAGAAGAGTCACCGATATCCATATCACCCCTTCGGAGAAGACCACTCAGATCTTTTTTCGGATAGATGGAGTGCTTGAGCCCTTCTGGGTTTTTCCCCACACTTTGCATGCGCGTTTGATCGGGGCCATTAAAGTCCGCTCCGGGATGGATATTGCCGAAACCCGTCTTCCGCAGGATGGGCGGATGCGGTTTCAGTTTCTGGGCGAGGAATACGATCTCCGGATCTCGACCGTGCGGACCCCTGCCGGGGAAAACATGGTTATTCGTATCCTGCCTTTGGGGAGCACCGTTTATCACTTGCATAACCTGGGTTTTACCGAGGAAGAGGTGGCGATCCTCAAGGATCTTTTTGAGAAACCATACGGTATGTTTTTGGTGACCGGGCCCACCGGTTCGGGAAAGACCACTACCCTCTACGCCGGTTTGCGTTTGCTTAACCTCCTAGAGAAAAACGTCCTCACCGCCGAGGATCCCATTGAATACCGTCTTCCTCTGGCCCGCCAGACCCAGGTCAACGAAGAGGCCGGTTACACCTTTGCTCGAGCCATCCGCCACTTTCTTCGTCAGGATCCGGACGTTATCCTGGTGGGTGAGGTGCGGGATGAAGAGACGGCCGAGATGGCCATCCGAAGCGCCCTGACCGGCCACCTTTTCCTTTCTACGCTCCATACCAATGACGCCCTTTCGGCCCTTTACCGTCTCAAGGACCTGGGGGTGAGCGCCGATCTTCTGGCATCCTCTCTGCTGGGCGTCCTGGCCCAGCGTCTGGTGAGAAAGGTTTGTCCTCATTGTCGGGAAGAATATCGTCCTCCCGAAGCCCTTCTTAAGTATTATGGGTTGCCTGCGGATCACGTTTATTTTCGTGGCCAGGGGTGCGAGAACTGCCGCGGACGAGGCTATCTGGGCCGGACCGTGGTGGCCGAGATCTTCCGCGTCGACGAAAGTGTCAAGCCTCTGATCGCCGAAGACGCTCCGCTGGTTAAGATCTCCGAGGCGGCTCAACAGGCCGGTATGCGTTTATTGCGGGATTCGGCCCGCGAGAAGGTTCTTCAGGGGATTACCACCGTGGAAGAAATTCGGAGGGTGGTAGGCTGATGCCACTTTACCGCTTTAAGGCCCTGGCCTCGGATGGCCGGGTAGTGAAAGATCAGATGGAGTTCCCGGATCTCCGGGCCCTTTACCAGTATCTGCAACAGGAAGGCCTGGTGCTCCTCAAGTACTCCACCCGCCCGGTGTTCCCCTGGGATCGTCTGACTTTTAAACGGGTCTCTCGCCCGGAGTTGGCCGAGTTCTGTCACAACCTGGCCCTTCTGGTGCGTGGTGGTGTGCCTCTGCTTCAGGCCCTGAAGGATTTGAGAGAGGCCACCTCTAATCCCAGCCTAAAAAAGGCTTTGGGAGTTCTTTTGCAGGAGATTCAGGCCGGAAATCCTCTCTCAAGAGGGATGGAAAGGGAAAAGGGTTTATTTCCCGGGATCGTGCGTTCTTTAGTGGCTTTGGGGGAGGAGACCGGCCGGCTGGACCAAACCTTAGAGGAGGCCTCGCAACATCTTTATCGTATTCACACTATTATTACTCAAACCAAAAGGGCCATGCTCTATCCGGCCTTTGTGCTTTTTGCCATGACGGGGGTCCTTCTCTTTTGGCTCTTGTTCGTCCTGCCCAAGATCCTTGAACTCTTTTCTCAGATGCAGGTAACCCTTCCGGCTCCCACCCGGTTCCTGCTGATCACCACTTCCTTTTTACGAGCTTATATCCTCCATTTGATAGGGGGTACGGCTGCGATTCTTATTGTTCTATGGCTCCTGTATCGCAAGTTTCCTCAATTTAGACTTCAGGTGGAAAAAATATTGTTAAGAGTCCCCATTCTTTCTCAGGTTAAACGCAGTTCTCTTTTGGCTTTCTTTTTTGAATATTTGGCTTTGCTTCTTGGGGCTGGCATTGATATTCTTCGCAGTTTTGATATTATGGTGTTGAATATACAGAGTGAACTGGGTAAGAAAGTCATTAAAAGCATGAGAGAAGGTGTATTGCGAGGTGAAAGCTTTAAGGAAGTGGCTTCTTCTGCAGGACTATTTTCTCCTCTGGATTTGAGAATGATTGCGGTAGGAGAAGAAACCGGAAGGTTGGTAGAACAGTTGCAACATCTGGCTCGCCATTATTATGAAATCATCCAGGGTTTGGTGGAAACTTTGAGTAAGATTCTTGAACCCGTACTCATTGTGATTACAGGTCTCATTTTTCTTTTAATTGTAATAGCTTTGATAGGGCCGATATATGAACTCCTCACACAAATCCGTTGACGTCCCGGACTACTTGAGTTTTTTTGGTCTTAAAGACCATCCTTTTCGTATTACACCGGATACGGACTATTTTTATCCTTCTCAGGCCCATAAAGCGGCCCTGGAGGCTCTGAAATACGGGATTCTCCGTCGGGAGGGATTTCTGGTCCTGACCGGGGAGCCGGGGATGGGAAAGACCCTTCTCATAAGGATGCTTTTTAAGGAATTGCCTTCCGAAGTGGTTACGGCCATGATTCTAACCCCGGCCCTAGGGCCAGAGGCCCTTTTTGAGGCCATTTTAGAGGATCTCGAGATCCCGGCTTCCGGCTCGAAGGAGTCTCTGTTGAGGGCCTTTCGAGATTACCTTTTTGAACTTTCACGAGAGGGGAGGACACTCCTTCTGGTTATCGATGAGGCGCAGAATCTTCCGGCGGAAAGCCTTGAGGAACTTCGACTTCTTTCAAACTTTGAGACCGAGAAAGGCAAGTTGCTCCAGATACTCCTTTCGGGGCAGCCAGCTTTAGAAGAAAAACTGCGATCTCCAGAGCTTTCACAGCTGGCTCAGCGTATAACCGTTTGGGAAAGATTGGCTCCTTTTCCCCGGGAGGAACTCCTGGATTATGTCCGTTTTCGGCTAGCGAGGGCTGGAGGCACCGGGGTGATGCTTGCCCGGGGGGCGGATAAGGAACTTGAGCGGTTGAGCCGGGGCGTTCCCCGGGTGATCAACAAGATTATGGACCGGGCCCTCCTGGTAGCCTTTGCCCGTGGAAGCCATCGCATAACTCCTGAAATATTGAGAGAAGCGGCCGAGGCCGCGGCCTTGGATTTTGTCGTAGGTAAAACCCGGCGAAGAGTGTCCTGGATAGTCGGCCTTTTGGCCGGCCTTATTTTGATCCTGGGGCTGATCTATGTCTACTTTATGGGTCGTTAAATCCAAGGGGGATGTATTTCTCGGGGTCAGGGCCTCTGGAGGCCGTAGGGGCTGGTCTTTTTCTGAAGTGCGCGAGCTGGAACCAGGGGAGCTCAGGAATCGAGCCGTGCTGGCCCTGGAGACCCATCCTCAGGTTTATTTTGCCCGGGAGACTCTTACCAAAGGCCCCAAAGAAATTTTAGCTCTTCAGGCGGAAGACAAAGTTCGGGAAGCCGGCTTTTTTACCGGAGCCTTTCGGGTGGTCTTCCACCGACTCTCTGAAGGGCCGGTCAACCTGGAAGTTGGACTTCTGGCGCTTGACCCCGGGGGGGTGGAAGAGCTTGTCCAGCGGCTCGGTAAAGTCCAAGCGAGGCTTAAGGGTATATACCACGAGACCCTGGCTCTGGCTTATCTGGGAGCTCAGTGGTCTAGGGAACCAGTGCTCACGGCCCGCCTCTCCGAGGAAGGGTTATGGCTGGTGGTCTCCGAGGGGGGGCATCCCACTTACATGCGTTTCCAGGCCGTGGATGAGTTCCTGGGGCTTGAAGGGATGCCCATAGAGGAAAATGTGCTGGCGGTTCTCGACTATTACGAAAGGTTTTTCGGGAAGCCTATTCGGTACCTTTTCCCCTGCGGACCTTATCGCGACCGCCTGGGTGAGATGGGGCATCTCGAGATCTTAAGCCCCCATCTTGAGAATTTTAAGGTTCGGGAAGAAGACCTTCTAACCTATCCTGAACTTTTTGGAGCGGTTCTGATCCCTAACGATTACAATTTGCTTCCTGAAACTCACCGGCATTTTCTTCAAGCCTTGGAGTGGGTCCGTTATGTTGGAGGCTTGCTTTTCGTCCTGACGATCCTTAATTATGGGCTTTTTGCCTATTTTTATCATCGGAATAAGAGCCTCGATTTTGAGGTCTTCCATATTTCTCGGACCCTTGAGGCGCGCCTGACCGAACTCAGAAAAAAGTATCCCGCAGATCAGGTAGAGAAACTCAAGACCTATCTGGAGTTGAAGAAGAAATTTGAGACCCAGCCGCGGATGGACGAATTTCTGTGGTGGCTGGCCCAAAAACTTCCGAAGGGGACAAAGGTAGCCCAAGTAGAGGTCAAAAAGGTGGGCCCTGCGGCTTACAAAATGAAGCTCGGATTTGTTTTTGAAGGCCCATTAGGCCCTGCCCGGAAGGCTTTTTACCGATTCTTCGACGAAATCAAAAAGAGGGCCCACATCGAAGGAAGCCGCTTCGATTATGATGAATTTAAAAAACAGGCCCGGTTTGAGCTCGAGGTGGGGCTCTGATGAGGGAACTTTTAAGGATTTATCGTCGAGAGTGGTTCGGGCTTTTGACCCTGAGTCTGATATTTGTTTTGAGTTTTTATCTGGTAGTTCGAGCTTACACCCATTATCGTGAAAATCGTTATCTTCTGCAGCGTCTGCAGGGCAACTTGAGGGAGGTCAATACCCTCTTGGAACGTTTTAAACTTTATGACCGTTATCCTTTTTGGCGAAATTTGGGCCCCCCTCAGGAGGTAAAGATATTTGAAAAGGTGGGGCTTCACCCTCTGGAAGAGGCTATTCTTAAGCTTTCAGATCTTTATACCGAACGGGGATTCTTTTTCCTGGAGGAATTCCGGTTGCATACCTGTGTGGACCAAAAAGATAGGCGTAGGCGCAGAGCGGGCCCCTGTGTGCCATATCTTTTTGTTAAGGGAAGAAAAGCGGTTTTCTAAGATATGAGAAGATACCAGGGCTTTCTAATATGGTGGGGACCAGTAATTCTAACTTTAGGGATATGTGCGGGTATTTTTTGGCAATTCAGGCCGAATCTTTCCCGGATTAAAGTTCCAAGGGTGCCACCCATCTACCAAGAAGTTCCTCAAATTCCTCCTGAAAAGATAAAGTATGTTCCGGCTGGTCCTATAAGGATAGAGGGTTTATCGGAGCCTTCTGGTCGACCAGCTAAGCCCTCAAAGAAGACCTTGAAGATAGCCACTACCTATGAACTTAAAGCCATCCTGCAGGTGGGATCCAAACGGATTTGCAAGTTTGAGGACCGGTTTTTGAAAGAAGGTGAGGCCCTGGGGCCTTTTATAATAAAAAAAATCGGGGAAAATTATGTGGAGATCTATGGAAAGGGGAAAAGTTTTAAAGTTTTGGTGGGTGAAAAGCTTATTTTTTAGCCTCTGGGTAATTCTCATTTTCGGATGTGCGACCCATAACCCGCGGGAATCTTTAACTTCGTCCCCATCTTTGAGCACACCTTCCGAGCCCCGGCCCTCTCCTGCCGAGAAAAAGGCACCGGCTCTTACCCTTAAACCGGTTTTCAAGAAGGTCTCGCCTCTTGAGACGCGCAGACTGACCCTTTCCCTTCATCAAGAAGACGCTCTGGGGGTCTTTTACCTTATTGCCCGGGAGGCCGGACTGAATCTGGTGATCACGCGGGAGGTGGCAGAATATCTTCCTCCCGAAGCCCGTCTTCTCACGGCTGAGTTTCACGATTACACCCTAAAGGAAATCTTAGAGGCCCTATGCCGAATACTGGATCTTCACTACAAAATAGAAAACGGCGTGATTTATATCGAAGCCTTTGAAGAGCGACTTTTTGATCTTTCTTTCCTTCAGACTCTCAGAGGGGCCAAGTTCAATCTTGGAGGAGACGTGCTGGGAGGAGTGAGCGGTTTTTCTGGGAGGGGAGGAAGCAGTACCGGCGGAGGAGGAACTGCTACGGAATTCGTTTCCCCTCTCAAAGGCCAGTATGAGGTTAGTGGAGAGACGGCCAAGGAATCTACGGACATCTATAAACAGTTGGAGGCCTCCATCAAAGCTTTGCTTTCTAAAGAGGGAACTTTTACCTTTAATCGCCTTACTGGCAATCTCTTTGTGCGGGACCATCCCTCCCACGTGCGGAGGGTAGCGGAATTCGTAGAGCGTCTCAAAAGGCGCTATAGTCGGCAGGTCCTCATTGAGGCCAAGATCGTCGAAGTAGATCTCTCTCAAGGTCATGATCTGGGCATAGATTGGGTTACCTTGAGAGATGCCAGACTACCTACCGTCTCAAGCGCAACCCTTGATCTTCGCTCAGGGATGCCCACTTTGACCTTCTCTTATCAGCATAAGCCCTCTTTTGAAGGCATACTTAAGCTCCTTGAAAATTATGGCCAGGTGCACATCCTCTCCAATCCCCGGATAAGAGTCCTACACGGGCAACCTGCCCTCATAAGTGTGGGGCGGTCGGTAGGCTATGTGAGGGAGATCAACCGGGAGGTGATCTCCTCTGAAAATATTTCTCAAACTCAGACCACGGTGGATACGAGTGCCATTTTCGATGGATTACTTCTAGGGGTTACCCCCCACATTACTGATTCCGGAGAAGTCATCCTGCACATCGTGCCGATCAAAAGCGATCTAGTGGAATTGCGGAGGGAGGAATTTGGTACCGATACGGCGGTGACCCTGCCCCAGGTAAACCTCCGTGAGATGAGCACGGTCATTAAGGTCACGGACCATGATCTGATCGTGATCGGAGGGCTCATTTTGGACAAAAAGAATACCGAAACCCGGAGCATTTGGGGTTTAGGAAGACTTCCAGGTATAGGGGCCCTTTTCACCCATTCGCTTAAATCCGCCAGCAAAGTCGAACTGGTGATTCTGCTACGGGTTTCTCTGGTTTAAGTATGAGTAAACTTTATCAGATTCTAAAAGAAATCGAGAGCCACCGTGGCAAAGGTGCCCCAGCGGCCGGACCAGATTCTGTTAAGTCTGTCCGCCGTTCGTTTAGAACTTTAATTCTTATAGGCCTGGTCGGTCTTTCAGCTCTAATAGCTTTGGGAAGTTTTTGGGTGTTTAAAAGATTCCTTTATCCTTCTCCGCCGGTTATCACAAAGAAGAGAGAAATAATCAGGCCGATACCGGTTAAAAAAAGCCTCCAGGTGTCTCCTCCCGCACGGAAACTGACAAGTCAGCCTAAAAAGGCTCTGCCTCGCAAAAATAAAGAGAGTAAGAGCATGGCAACTCCGCCCCCACCTTCTTCGGTATTCCCTGAGAAGGTGGTTGTCCTTAAGTCTAAGAAGGTAGAAGTTAAAACCGTTCCCGATAAAGCGGTCCTGTCGAAAAGTCCTGAAAGGCCGGTAAAAAAAGAGTCTACCGGTCCCCCCCCTCTTACCCCGGAGGAACGGCTTCGCGGGTTTTTAGTGCGGGCTGAAGCCTTGAGGGAGAAAGGTCTCTGCCGGGAAGCCTTGCCTCTTTATCAGAAATATTTACAGGTTCGAAAGGAGGCCGGAGTTTTAAATAATTATGCCGCCTGTCTCTGGCTCGAAGGGAGGCTGGCCGAAGCGGAGAAGGCCTTCCGAGAGGCTTTGCATTTTAAGGAAGACCCCCTTGTGCGGCTCAACTTGATTTTATTGGCTCTTCAAAAGGGGGATACTTTGGAGGCCTGTCAGGAGTATTCCCGTTTAAGGGTGGAAGATTTGGAAATTTCGGCCCGGAAACTTTACGATTCTCTTCGGGATCATCTGAGAAGTATTTGCCCGCCAAAATAACTATGGAAATAGTCATCGTAGGGGCCGGAAGCTGGGGGACGGCCCTGGGGAAGATTTGGGCGGAAAAAGGTCATCGAGTCAAGCTCCTTGCTCGTCGCAAGGAGTTGGCCGAGGTCATCAATTCTAGAAGAGAAAATCCAGATTACCTGCCAGGGATAGTCCTTCCCGAAAGCCTTCGGGCGGAAACCGAACCCTCGGTGGTCTTAAAAGGGGGGGATCTCATAGTTTGGGCGGTGCCTTGTCAGAAATTAAGAGATGTGGCCCTTCTCCTGCGAGATTACCTTCCTTCGGCCAAGCCCATGCTTTCTGCGGTAAAGGGACTGGAGGTAGAGACTCTTAAGACCCCGGTTGAAATCCTTGAAGAGGTTTTCGGGGAGGGGAATTTCCTGGTTCTCTCCGGGCCGAGCTTTGCCGCCGAAGTGGCCCGCGGATTGCCTACCGCCGTGGTCCTGGCCGGAGAGGAAAAAAGTGCTCTTTCTGAATGGCAGGAAGCCCTCTCCTGTCCTGGTTTTCGTATTTATCGTAGTCATGACCGGCGGGGGGTAGAACTCTGCGGAGCGTTGAAGAATGTCATGGCCATCGCCGCCGGTATCTGTGATGGGTTAGAGTTGGGCCTCAATGCTCGAGCAGCTCTCATTACTCGGGGGTTAGCAGAGATCATGCGCCTAGGATTGAAACTGGGGGCTAATCCTTTGACTTTTTCCGGGCTGGCTGGGCTGGGAGATCTGGTTCTTACCTGTACCGGACGCCTCTCCCGGAACTACAGGGTAGGGTTTCGTCTAGGGAAAGGCGAAGAACTCTCCACTATTTTAAGGACTTTGGGACAGGTGGCCGAAGGGGTGGAAACGGTAAAGGCCGTAAAGAAACTTTCCGACCGTTTGAACCTGGAGATGCCTATCACTAAAGCGGTCTTCCAGGTTCTTTATGAAGGGGAACCTCCCCAGCAGGCCCTCACGAAGCTTCTTTCCCGTCCCCTGAAGGCTGAATTTGCGCCTCTCCCACTTTGATCTGGCCTTCTATTTGAGCGCCCTCTTCTACCAAAAGTTTTTCGCTAAAGATTTCGCCTTTGATGCGGGCCGTTTTCCGGAGATGGAGCCTCTTTGTGAGAATCTTGCCCTCGATCCTCCCAGAACAGATCAGTTCTACCGCTTCCACCTCTCCTTCGATGAAACCTGTCTCCCCGATTACTAACTTTTCTCCCTGGAGTCTGCCTTTTAATTCTCCTTCAAATTTGACCTTTCCCGGAAAGATAAGCTGACCCTCCAGCCTAAGTCCCGAACCTATGTAGCCGCTTATTTCTTCGCTGGGGGTGTTTTTACCGAAAGGCATGTATTATTTTCGAGAAAGCTTTAACTGTATATAGCGGTAAGGGTTGAGATACCGCCCGTAACGTCTGACCTCATAATGGAGATGTGGCCCGGTGCTTCTACCGGTATTCCCGAGGTATCCAATGATCTGGCCTCTTTTTACCCTCTGGCCTGCCCTGACCGTGATCTTTTGGAGGTGGCCGTAAAGCGTGCTGTAGCCGTAACCGTGACGAATGACCACTACTTTGCCATAGCCACTGTGTCTTCCGGCATAGATAACCTTGCCTTCGGCAGTACTCTTTACGGGTGTGCCGGGATAACTCACCAGATCAATGCCAGTATGAAAAGCGGGTTTCCCTGTAAAAGGGTCCTTGCGCCGTCCAAACCCGGAGGAAATATAACCCCGACAGGGACGCCCTATGGGGACCTTAGACAGGACTCCAAGATAGGCATCTACCGTAGCGATTAGATTTTCGTAATTCTCCAGCAATTCTTTCTCGGAGACGTTCTGCGTAGCCCCGAGAGGAACGTAAATGCCTCCTTCTCCTGGCGTAACACTTTCCGATCGATAAGGCCCACCACGATAGTTTTTGCGCGTTTTCGGGAGATAACGTTTTAGGCCCAGGTCAGAGACCAGCTTTTCGATCACTTCCGAGCGGGCCTTAAGCTCGCCTACGGCCCCCGCAAGAAGTTCTTGTTTTTCCTGCTCTAGCGAGGCGATCTGGCTCTGAAGCTTCCGATTTTCATTTTCCAGTTGACTCAGCCTTTTTTGGAGACGGATTAGTTCTTTTTGCATTTTGAGAGTGGTTCCCATAAAGAAAAGCCCGGAGAAACTTAAAGCGAACAATAGAATGAGACCTAAAAGGCCTAATTTGAGATAAAAGGAGGGGATTTTGACCTTTTTGGTTCGATCCTCGTCGGAAAGAAGGATGAGATAGAGATAGCGTTTCATGGCGCTATCCTATAGGAATTTTTCCCGAGGGGCAAGCCCATGTATTGGTCCAGTACCTTTGGCACTCGAGATGATTTTCAAGGAGCCATTTTACCGGAGGCTTCAAACCTAAACTATGGTGCGGTAACACCGTGTTGTAATCCACCAGCCACTCCCCAAGCCTCTTATTGAAACCCTCTA
>WFPH01000071.1 GCA_015487645.1 Thermosulfurimonas sp.
CTCACCGCCCGGGCCTTTCATCAAGAGCCGGAAAACCTCCTTTTTCTTTCCCGAAAGGCCCGCGGGGTTTACGGCTGCGGCCCCTTCGTAGTCTTTAGCCCTTCAGCTCAGGGTCCAGGCTACCACCAGGGGCAGGGTGAAGTTGTCGTTTAAATAGGGAAGCTTCTCCACCAAGGTCCACAGAACCACACAGGCCATAATCTTTCCGGAGAGGGGATATCCCCAGAGAAGAACCACGCCCAGAGATACGGTTCCAAATACCAGGGAATGGCCAGGCCCCCGTCCAAAGAGTCCCGCCAAGCCATCGGCCACCGCCAGCACCCAGAGCCCCACGAGGGCTGCGGGCTGAGGGAAGACCAAAAAGGCCAGCCCCACCCCCCAAAGGTAATAAAACGCTCCAGAAAGACGCCGCCTTTCCTCCGGGCGCATAAGAGGCCCAAAGGCCCGTTCGATCCACGGTAGCCTTCCCCGAACCCGGAGCCCCTCTATCAGGCTTACACCTGAAAGGAGTAGCAGCCACAGGAACTTGGCCTCTGGCCCCAGCCACAGAACTAAAGGATGAAAAACCAGCCCCGAGAGGTGAAAAAGTTTACGAAAAACCTCTGGTTTCGGAACTATTCCCACTCGATAGTGGCCGGAGGCTTGGAGGAGATGTCGTAGACCACGCGGTTGACCCCTTTGACCTCGTTGATGATACGGTTTGAGATCCGGGCCAGAAGCTCATAGGGTAATCTCACCCAATCAGCGGTCATGGCATCCTGGCTCTCCACACACCGAACCGCGATCACGTATTCATAAGTCCGGTAATCCCCCATGACCCCCACGGTCTTCACCGGAATCAGGACGGCAAAGCTCTGCCAAACCCTGTAATACCAGCCACTGTTAAGCATCTCTTCCGTCACTATGGCATCGGCCTCCCGCAGGATGGCCAGTTTCTCCTCCGTGACCTCTCCCAGGATACGGATCGCAAGCCCCGGCCCTGGAAAAGGCTGTCGCCACACCACCTTTTTAGGAAGTCCTAGTTCCTGCGCAATCTCCCGCACCTCGTCCTTAAAGAGCTCACGCAGAGGTTCAATGAGCTTGAGATTCATACGTTCCGGAAGACCGCCCACATTGTGATGGGTCTTGATGGTGGCCGAGGGCCCCTTGAAGGAAACGCTCTCGATCACGTCCGGATAAAGCGTGCCCTGGGCCAGCCACTTCACCCCTCCGATCTTCCGGGCCTCTTCCTCGAAGACCTCAATGAAGGTGTAGCCGATGATTCGGCGTTTCTTTTCCGGATCGGTCACCCCCTTGAGCCTCTCGAGAAAACGCTGCGAGGCCTCCACGTAATGGACTTTGAGCCCGAGGGAGGTCATAAGTTCAAGGACCTCCTCCGGTTCGTTCTTGCGAAGCACTCCGTTGTTCACGAAGATAGGAATCAAACGTTCTCCTATAGCCCGGTGCACCAGGAGGGCCGTGACCGTAGAATCGATGCCTCCGGAAAGCGCACAGACTACCTTGTCGTCCGGAGGCACCATCTCCCGAATCTCGCGAACGGTGTTTTCGATAAAAGACTCCATAGTCCAGGTAGGCTGGCAACCGCAGATCCGGAAAACGAAGTTGGCCAACACCTCGCGGCCGATCTCAGTGTGAGCCACTTCGGGATGAAACTGGACCCCGAAAAGCGGCTTTTCCGCATGGCGCATAGCGGCGTAGGGCGAATTTTCACTTTCGGCCAGCGGCACAAAACCCGGCGGTAGAGCCTCTATCCGGTCTCCGTGGCTCATCCAGACCCGAAAGCCCCGGGAGGGATCTAAACCGTAAAAGAGATCTTCCGTAGAAAGCACTTTGAGTTCCGCCGGACCATACTCCCTCTTGGGCGATCGCTCCACCCGCCCCCCGAGAAGATAAGCCATAAGCTGCATACCGTAACAGATCCCAAGAACCGGAACTCCCAGGTCAAAAAGTTCCCTGGGAAGGCTCGGGGCTTCAGGATCATAAACACTGGCCGGTCCTCCGGAAAGGATGATCCCTTTGGGACGGAAGGCCTTTATTTCCTCAAGACCGGCCGTGCAGGGTTTGATCTCACTATAGACCTTGAGCTCCCTCACCCGACGGGCGATGAGCTGCGTGGTCTGCGAACCGAAATCTAGAATCAGAATGGCATCTTCAGGATGCATGGGATCTATCCTTCCAGCGCACCTTTCTCAACATGATGACGGCCCCCACCAGGGCCAAAATCAGCACTCCCACGATCACCATTTCAAGGAGATAGAACTTGAGCTTCTCCGCCGTTACTACGCCATGGGAGATCTCAAAGGCCAGGATAAGGAGCCGCCGGACCAGGGCAATAATGGCCACCATCAAGAAGGGCTCCACGCACTGCAGGTGATACTCCTCTCCGAAGATGATCTGCACGGTATAAAGTATCTCGAGAAACATGAGCGCTATCAGGAAACGATCAATAACCTTGAGCACCCCCAGAGCAAAATCTTCGTATTCAAAAGCCCTAACTAGGGCGTGATAGCCGTCATAAATGACCTCCACCGTAGCCAGCACGATCCCGAGAGCCACCAGAATATAAAGAAACCGTTCGACCTTAAGAAAGGAATCCTGAAACCAGATATCGGTCCTAGAGCGCCCGCGACGGGACTTTTTTTCGGCCATCTTTATTTAGCCCTCTTTCTCATTTTGGATAAGGTCTTTCCGATTGTAAAGGGTCATGGCTTGCGGCAGTCCGACCTCAATCACCGTTTTGACCGCTTCCACCGCCTTAGCCACGACCCTTTCCACTACTGGTCGTTCCTCGGGCAAAAACTCCGAAAGCACATAATCTTTTACCGGAACACCCGCCGGAGGGCGACCTATGCCGAGCCGGAGGCGGGGAAAATCCTCCGTCCCTAGGGCCGCTATGACCGAAGCTACTCCCCGGTGTCCTCCGCTGCTTCCCTTGGGAGAAATCTTTAGTCTTCCCAGAGGGAGATCCAGATCGTCGTAAAGGACGAGAAGTCTCTCCGGTGATAGA
>WFPH01000072.1 GCA_015487645.1 Thermosulfurimonas sp.
CTTTGCCTCCGGAGAGTTTTACGGTAAAAATCGGCTACGGGCTCACCAAAGCCCGTTACCGTTTGGAAAACTTTCGCGAGGCCCGACGCTTGCTGGAGGAGCTGTGGCGGAAGAAAAGCTGAATCATCCGGGGCCCTTTGTGGTCAAAGACTGTGCCCTGGTTTCCGTTTCTACCGGAGAGAAGGCCTTTACCCTGGCCGAGCTAGCCGAAAAATTGAAACGGATCGATCGGTCCTGTGTTTACCATCATTTCTGGTCCCGACACCTCCGTCCATCCTTCGATCATCCGGAGTTTCACAACGATTTTGCGGCCTGGGTTCACATGGAGCTGCGGGATCGGGTGTTGGCCGAACGTCTAAACCTCATTGCACCTCAGGAATACAACGATATCGAAGCTTTGCGTGAGACCCTTATTTTTTTGATCCAGGAGAGGGTTTTTGAGGACGAACACCTGGGCTGGCGAAAGGCCGAGAACCCCTTTTATTTTGTGAAAAGCCAGCTGGTAATCTTTGATACCGGCCTGCGCCTGAGGTGGCCGCACGAGATCGCGGATGTGCTGGAGACCTTTTCCCCGGGAACCATATTTTACCATTTCATCGATGCCCGCCGTCGGCATCCGGAGGGGCTGGACGATTTCCGGGACTGGATTCGGAAGTTTCCTCCGGATTTCAAACCCCTGGAGGAGCTCATCGCCAAGGTGGATCCTTTCTTCCTTTCGCTTTATGAGATTCGGGAATTTCTCATCCGGCACATCCGGAGCTTTTGCGCCAAAATGCACGCGGTAAGGGAAACCTATGAACGAAAATAGCGCGCATCTCCTTGAGCGTTACGCCCATGTAGCCGGAGCGGAGGCCGTGGCCCAGATGCGGCAGCTGGCCGAGCGCCTCCGGGGGGCTCGGGTGGTGCACGTCAACTCCACGGCTTACGGGGGAGGGGTGGCCGAGATCCTCCATTCCATGGTGCCTCTTATGCAGGCCTTGGGGCTTGAGGTCTCCTGGGAGGTCATCCAGGGGCCTCCGGAATTTTTCGAGATCACCAAGAGTTTCCATCACGGCTTACAGGGGCATAGGGTCTCCCTTACGGAGAAGGATTTCCAGCTTTACGAAGAGGTAAATCGCCGGGAGGCCGAAAGGCTGGAGGATAAGCTCCGGGAAGCCGATTTCGTGATCATCCATGATCCCCAGCCGGCCTATCTCATCAAGTATGTTCCGAGACGACGCGGTTACTGGATCTGGCGCTGTCATATCGATCTCTCCCGGCCTTTTTACTCCGTTTGGCGTTTCCTGGAGAAGGTCGTGGTCCGTTATCATGCGAGCATCTTTTCCATGCCGGAATTCAGTCAACCCTTGCCTCACCCTCAATACGTCATTCCTCCCAGTATTGATCCCTTCACCGAAAAGAATCGTGATCTTTCCCCGGAAGAGGTCTTTGAGACCCTCAAAGACCTCGGGCTTGATCCTTCGCGCCCTCTGGTAGTCCAGATCTCCCGGTTCGATCCTTTCAAGGACCCCATCGGGGTCATCAGGGCCGCTGAACTAGCCCGGAAGTTCGTTTCTTTCCAGCTGGTGCTGGCTGGAGGGGGAGCTGCGGACGATCCCGAAGGAGACCGGGTCTATCAGGAGGTTATTCGGGCGGCCAAAGGCCAGGAAGACGTTTACGTCTTCAAGCTCCCCCCGGATGCTCACCGGACCATCAACGCCCTGCAACGGGCCGCGGATATCGTGATTCAGAAGTCCTTGCGGGAGGGCTTTGGTCTCACGGTCACCGAGGCCATGTGGAAAGGCAAACCCGTGATCGGCGGGGCCACCGGAGGAATCCGCATGCAGGTGGTCAATCACCACACTGGTTTTCTGGTGCACACTCCGGAGGGGGCGGCCCTTCGGATCCGGTATCTTCTTTTCTACGAAGAGATACGCCGCGAGATGGGCCACAAGGCCCGGGAGTTTGTGCGTCAGAACTTCCTCATCACCCGCCACGTGCGGGACTACTTGGCCCTCATGCTTTCGGTTTGCATGGGGAGCCCGGATCGACTGGAGCTTGAGGCCACCGGCACCTGTGCCTGGCCATCCGCCAAGCCAGGTGAACCGCCGCTATGAGGCTGGCCGGATCAGCCTTGCCGGTACCCGCGATCTCATAGGCCGTGCCGTGATCCACGGAGGTCCTCACGATGGGCAGCCCCAGGGTTAGGTTCACGCCGTCCCGGAAATGGAGGAGCTTGAAGGGGATGAGTCCCTGGTCGTGATAAAGGGCCACCACCAGGTCGAATTCGCCCCGCACCGCCCGGAAGAAAAGACTGTCGGCGGGGAAAGGTCCTTCCAGAGGAATTCCCGAACCACGGGCTTTGGCCACCGCAGGCTCGAGGATTTCTTTTTCCTCCTGCCCGAAAAGCCCTCCTTCTCCGGCATGGGGGTTTAAGGCGGCCAGCGCCAGGCGAGGACGCGCAAGGCCCAGATCTTGGACAAGGAAATCATGGGCCAGCCGCGCCACCCGGAGGATACCTTCTACCGAAAGGGAGGCCACGGCCTCCCGCAGAGAGAGATGGGTGGTCACCAGGGCCACCCTGAGCTTTTCTCCGTAGAAGGCCATGGCATACTCCCGGGTGCCGGTGAGGGCCGCCAGCATCTCGGTGTGCCCCGGAAAGGGTTCTCCGGCGGCGGCCAGGCCTTCCTTGGAGATAGGGGCGGTGACCAGGGCCGAGAGTTCCCCGGAAAGGCAGAACTTTACGCCTTCTTTGATGTAGCGCACCATGGCCTGCGAGCCGGAAAGGGTGGGCTCCCCGGGGTTTATCGAGAGTTCCGAGAGAGGTAGCAGGTTCAGCTTTCCGATCCTGGCTTCCTCCGGTTTCTGGATCAGCCGCAGCTCGCAGGCGATCCCGAGGCGCCTGGCCCGTTCGGAAAGGACCCGGGGATCTCCCAGGATGACCACCGGAGCCGGAAGCTCCACAAGCTCGGAGGCGGCTTTGAGGATGACATCGGGCCCCACGCCCGCCGGGCACCCCATGGTGAGGCCGATCCTCAGTGCGCCTTGACGGTCCATGGGGATAAGTTTAGCCTATCCCGGAAAGCTTTGCCCAGATCCGAAGGAGGCGTGTCATGCGTCTTTCCAGTTTCTTTCTACCCACCCTGAGGGAAGATCCGGCTGAGGCCGAGGTGGTGAGCCACAAACTCATGCTCCGGGCGGGCATGATTCGGAAACTGGCCTCGGGCATATACTCCTATCTCCCCCTTGGGCTTCGGGCCCTGCGCAAGGTCGAGAACATCGTGCGGGAGGAGATGAACCGGGCCGGGGCCCAGGAAGTCCTCCTGCCCCTGGTTCAACCCGCCGAGCTCTGGCAGGAGACCGGCCGCTGGAAGGATTACGGTAAGGAGCTCTTGCGGTTCAAGGATCGCAAGGACCATGACTTCTGTCTCGGGCCCACCCACGAAGAGGTCATCACGGACCTCGTGCGCCGGGAGGTCCGTTCCTATCGGGATCTCCCGCTCATTCTTTACCAGATAGCCACCAAGTTCCGGGACGAGATCCGACCCCGCTTCGGAATCATGCGGGCCCGGGAATTTCTCATGAAAGACGCTTACAGTTTCGATGCCGACGAGGAGGGGCTCAACCGGAGCTACCAGAAGATGTACGAGGCCTACGAAAGGATCTTCTCCCGTTGTGGTCTCAGGTTCCGGGCGGTGCTAGCGGATACCGGGGCCATCGGAGGGAGCGAGTCCCACGAATTCATGGTGCTGGCAGAAACGGGTGAGGATCGCCTGGCCATCTGCGAGGCCTGCGGGTACGCGGCCAATGTAGAACTGGCCGAAAGCAAATCCCCCTTCACTTATCCTGAAGAAAAAGAAAAACCCCTGGAAAAGGTGGCTACGCCCGGGATGAAGAGCGTGGAGGAGGTCTCGGCTTTCCTGGGAGTGGCTCCCTCGAAGCTGGTCAAGACCCTTCTTTACCGGGCCGGGGATCAGGTAGTGGCGGTTCTCATAAGGGGAGATCTCGAGCTCAACGAGGTCAAGCTCCGGAACCTTCTGGGGGTGGCGGAGGTGGAGATGGCCGATCCGGAGACCGTGGAAAGGATCACCCGGGCCCCGGTGGGGTTTGCCGGCCCGGTTGGGCTTTCGGTGGACCGCCTGCTGGCCGATCTTTCGGTGAAGGGGCTCCGGAACTTTGTCACCGGAGCCAACGAAGCCGACGCCCATTATGTGAACGTGAATTATGGCCGGGATTTTCCGGAACCGGAGTTTCACGACCTGCGGGTGGTGGCTGAGGGGGATCCCTGTCCCCGTTGCGGCCGGCCGCTGGCCATCACCCGGGGGATCGAAGTGGGACACATCTTCAAACTCGGCACTAAATACAGCCAGGCCATGCGGGCCACTTTTCTCGACCGGGAAGGCCGGGAGCGTCCCATCATCATGGGCTGCTACGGGATCGGCATCGGCCGTACGGTGGCGGCCGCCATCGAACAGAACCACGATGAGTCCGGGATTGTCTTCCCCCGAGAGATCGCGCCTTTTGAGGCCATCATCCTTACTCTGGGCCCGGATTCGGACCTCCTTGAGGCTTCAGAAAGGCTCTACCGGGAACTCTCCGAGGCCGGGGTCGAGGTCCTCTGGGATGACCGCGACGAACGGCCGGGGGTGAAGTTCAAAGACGCCGACCTCATCGGCCTGCCTTATCAGGTGATCGTGGGCCGGAGATTCCGGGAGACCGGCGAAGTGGAACTCAAGGAGAGGGCCACCGGAAGGCGGGAGAAC
>WFPH01000073.1 GCA_015487645.1 Thermosulfurimonas sp.
AATTTCCCCCTCCCAAATCCTCCCCCACAGGGGGAGGGGACTTTTTCAGAGGTTTCGTGAATAGTGAATTCCGAAAGGAGGTGTGAATTATGAAAAAATTTATGTGGTTAAGTGTGTTTCTTCTCGTCTTCTGGCTGGGCACAGCTCAGGGAAAAACTTCGCTTCCCCTAAGGAAAATAGAAGGGACCGTAAAAGAGATTCGGATAGAAAAAGTCTCTTCCAGGGCCAGGTTCGGCTTTTTGACCGCGGTCCTTTCCACCGAGAAGGGCGAGGTGAAGGTGCGGCTTTATCCCGAATGGTGGAGGCTCAAACCTCCCTTTACCGTAGGCCATCGTATCAGGGTCAAGGGCTGGATTCCGCCGCGAACGCTTTTTAAAGGGCAACCGGTTCTGGTGGCCGCCGAGATCCAGAACCTGGACACCGGTGAAATGCTGGTCCTTCGGGAAGGTCCAGGCAAACCCCGATGGCGATGGGGTCTGAAACCGCAAACCTTTTCCGGAGAAATCGTGGCCCGAAGGGTCAGCCCTGGCCTCGGACGCCCGCAGATCAAGTGGTTGGTGATTGAAGTCAAAAACGAAAGCGGGCAGCTCTACACCTTCAGGATTTCTCCCTTATGGCTGAATGATTATCCCGGACTCCGGCCCGGAAAGAGGGTGAAAATCATAGCCTGGAGGCCTCCCTTCTGGACGGCGCGCCACATTGATGAGTACATGGCCTGTAAGGTGGTGTTCCCTGAAAGTGGGAAAACCCTGAATCTTCGGAAATGTCCGGCCACGAAATAAGGAGAAGCCCCATGGGAAGCTGGATCAGCACTTTTCTCTTCTATGCGACAGTCTTGGTCATTCTCACCGGCATGGTGCTTTACATCATGCCGCCGGGCCGCGTGGCTTACTGGACCGACTGGCGCCTTCAGGGGCTGGACAAGGACCAGTGGGAGGCCATCCACATCCTTTTCGGCCTCTTGATGATGTTCCCGGCCGTCTGGCACCTTTACTTCAACTGGAAGCCTTTTCGCCGCTATCTCGGCTCGCTCAGGGCCCCGGGCAAAGCTTTTGTTTCCGTAACTCTGGCCACCCTGATTCTCGCGTCCCTGGCCGTAAAGGATCTTCCTCCGGCTAGCTGGCTCATGGCTTTAGGAGCCCGATTGAAGGCCTCCTGGGGCAACCCCTCAGGTCTCCAGCCATTACTCAGGGATGCGGGAGATGATCCGAAATTGACACCGAAATTGGTCAGAAGATCCTTGAAAACCACGGAATACAGCCCAACTGGGAGGTTCCTCTTCGGGAACTGGCCTTTGCCCATGGGACAACTCCTCGCGAAATAGTAAAATGGCTCAAAAAGGCCAAGGAGGCCCAAAAAATGAAGCTAAATCGCCTGGCCATAAGTGAAGAGGGCTTCATCTTCGACCCCGAGACCGGAAACAGCTACACGGTGAATGAAACCGGCCTCCTGATACTGAAAAAGCTTCGGGAAGGGCTCGGCCCGGAGGAGATTGCGGAGGCCATGAGCGAAGAATACGAGGTTTCCCCGGAGGAGGCCCTGAGAGACGTCCAGGATTTCCTGGAGACCATCGCGAGATTCGGTCTGTGGGAGGAAAAAGCATGGTTAAAGTAGCCGTCTCCGGCATCAACGCCGTGGACAATCCGGGCCCGGGGCTGGGCATCATCAAGGGGCTGCGGGAGGGAAAGACCCCGGTCTCGGTAGTGGGGCTGGCCTACGACGCCATGGAACCGGGAATCTACCTCACGGACCTCATCGAGCGGGCCTACCTCCTGCCCTACCCTTCCGAAGGCGAGGCCCCTTTCCTGAACCGCCTCCTCTACATCAAGGAGAGGGAAGGGCTTGAGGTGGTTATTCCGGCCCTCGATGCCGAACTTCCGCTTTTCATAGACCTTGAGCCGCGGCTTTCCGCTTATGGTCTCAAGACCTTTCTTCCAACGCAAAAACAGTTCAAATTGCGGGCCAAGGATCACCTGCCCATCGTGGCCGAGGCCATAGGGATAAAGACGCCCAACACGCTTGCGGTCACCTCTTATGAGGAATTTACGCGGGCCCTTTCCCAGCTCAAGTTTCCCGTAATGGTCAAAGGACTCTTCTACAAGGCTCTGAGGGCCTACACCCAGGCCGAGGCCCAGCAGCACTTTCAGGCCATCGTGGCCGAGTGGGGTTATCCCGTGATCGTGCAAGAGGTGGTGGAAGGCGAGGAGATGAATGTGGTAGGGGTAGGCGACGGAGAGGGCGGCCACTTCGGGCTGTTGGCCATCAAAAAGCTCTGGATCACCTCCCTGGGTAAGATCTGGACCGGGGTGACGGTGACCCATCCGGGGCTTCTCACCGCGGCCGAAAACTTCGTAAGACACTTTCGCTGGCGGGGGGCTTTTGAGCTTGAAACCATTGTCTCGGGAGACGAGATTTATCTCATAGAGATCAATCCCCGCTTTCCGGCCTGGATCTATTTCGCGGTGGGGGTAGGGATCAACCTTCCGGAAAGGTTGCTTAAGGCCGCCTTGGGAGAGGAGCCCGAGAGGGACTGGGACTATCCGGCCGGAAAACTCTACATCCGCTTCACCGACGATCGGGTAACGGACCTCGAAGTCTTCCAGCACATGGTTACAAGGGGGGAGAGATGAGAAAGCCTTATCAGAAACCCACCATCCTGAAGCTCCAGGTGGGCTTTATGCGGGATAAGAAAAGCGGCCTTTCGCGGATGGTGCGCCGGGAGATAGACGGCGTTCCGGTAAGGGAGCTTGCCGAAAGATTCGGCTCCCCCCTTTTCGTCTTTTCCGAAAGGAGGCTCCGGGAACAGTTCCGTTATCTAAAAAGGCTCTTTGAGGGCCATTACCCCCGGGTGGAATTCAGCTGGTCTTACAAGACCAACTATCTGGATGCCATCTGCCGCATCTTCCACCAGGAAGGGGCCACGGCGGAGGTGGTCTCCGATTTTGAATACGAAAAGGCCCGAAGACTAGGGATTCCCGGGGACGAAATCGTCTTCAATGGCCCTTACAAGCCGAAGGAGACCCTCCGGCGGGCGGTCCTTGAGGGTGCCCGCATCAATGTGGATTCCATGGACGAAATCCTGGATCTCGAAGAGATCGCCCGGGAAACGGGAGAGAAAGTGCGGATAGGGCTTCGGGTAAACATGGATACCGGTATTTACCCCCGGTGGGACCGTTTCGGTTTCAATCTCGAAAGCGGGGAAGTCCTGAATGTGGCCCGGAGAATCGCCGCCGGGGGGCGGCTCGAGGTGGTGGGACTTCACTGCCACCAGGGGACCTTTATCCTTGAGCCCGAGGCTTACGGACGGGCCGCGGAAAAACTTGTTCAACTGGCCCGGAAACTGGAGGAAGAATTCGGCTGGACCATAGAATACCTGGATCTAGGGGGAGGCTTCCCCTCACGCAATCGGCTCAAAGGGTTGTATCTGCCTCCTGAGGTGGCCGTGCCACCCCTTTCCGAATACGCTGAAAGGATCGGCAGGGCGCTCCTTTCGGGGCTTCCTGCCGGGGACTATCCCCTCTTGATACTCGAGACCGGCCGAGCCCTAGTAGACGAGGCCGGCTTTCTCATAACTACCGTAAGGACGGTAAAGCGTCTACCGGACGGCCGCCGGGCCTATGTGCTTGACGCCGGAGTGAACCTGCTTTTCACCGCTTTCTGGTATCATTTCCGGGTGGAGATAGAAAAAGAAATCCCCGGTCCGCCGGAGCCATGCGTGCTCTACGGCCCCCTCTGCATGAACATTGATGTGGTGGAGGAGACCGCCTACCTTCCGCCACTTTCGCGCGGCACACGCCTTATCCTCTCCCCGGTAGGAGCCTACAATGTCACCCAGTGGATGCAGTTCATCACCTACCGGCCACGGGTGGTCCTCGTGACGGAGGCCGGGAAGGTGGAGGTCATACGCGAGGCCGAAACCCTTGAAGACATCGTGCGTCGAGAAAACCTTCCCGAACACCTGAGATGAAAGAACTCAGACCGATAATAAATTCGGTCCTGAATAGTTATTCTGGCATCCTCTTCCTCGCTAAACCAGCGGCTGGCTTAGCCATCCTTTTATTCACGGTTCTTATAAATCCAAACCTCGGATTATCGGCCTTTATTTGCGTCCTTTCGGCCTATGCGTTCGCCAGGGCGCTAGGCCTCAAAGAAGATTTCCTTCGGCTGGATTTTTATATCTACAATCCCCTGCTGGTGGGACTTTCTATCGGCTACTTCTTCAAAATAGATCTCCTAAGCCTCATCTTCCTGATACTTATGGGCGTTTTCACCTTTCTTCTCACTTACAGTCTCTCCTCCGTCTTTTCTTATTACCTTCGGCTCCCCGTCTTGAGTCTTCCTTTCGTAATAGGAAGCCTCATTGCCGCTTTAGCCTCCTATCACTATTCCAACCTCTTTGTAAAAAGTCTTTATGGCCACGAGGCTCTTGCCTTCATTTCCCTCCCCTTGTGGCTTGAGGGCTTCCTGCGCTCTCTAGGAACTATCTTTTTCATGCCTTCTTCGGTAATTGGCCTAGGACTTTTTTTAGTCCTTTTTCTATCCTCAAGGATTCTGGCCTTACTCTCCGTTTTGGGATATCTCACCGGAACCTTGATAGCCTACCTTTTTACGGGATCCTTCGAGGAAGCTTTTTCCAACCTCAGCCATTTCAACTTTATATTGATTGCCATGGCTATAGGAGGAGTTTTTTTAATACCCTCTCCCAAAAGCTACCTTCTGGCCCTGGTTGCCTCAGCCATAGCGGTTCCCCTGACCGAGGCCTCGCGGGTTTTCTGGGAAAAGTTTGGTCTTCCGGCCTTCGCTCTCCCCTTTAATATCACCAGTTTGCTCGTTCTTTATACTTTAGGGCTTTCTGGCTATCGAAAGCTTACTCTTTATTATCGCGGAACCCCTGAAAAAACTCTCGATCATTACCTAACTTTGGGAAAAAGATTTCCAGCCAGAAATTGGGAAATAGACCTTCCTGTAAGCGGCCGATGGTTCGTTTGGCAAGGGCCGGACGGACAATTTACCCACAAGGGGCCATGGCGTTACGCCATAGATTTTGTGATCGCCGATGAATCCGGCCGTACCTATACCAGAGACGGCTCAAGTCTTGAAGACTATTATGCTTACTGCAAGCCTGTATTTTCTCCGGTCACAGGAAGGGTAATAGAAGTAGTAGACGGCCTTCCGGACGAACCCCCAGGCTCAGCCAACAAGGACTATCCCTGGGGCAACCACGTGATTATCTATGATCCGCGCGGTTTCTATGCCGTCCTGGCCCACCTGAGCCCCGGCACTTTGAAGGTAAAAAAGGGGGACTGGGTGGTCAAGGGGGCTCTGATTGGCCTCTGCGGGAGCTCAGGCTACTCCCCCGAGCCCCATCTTCACCTTCACCTCCAGTCCGGCCCGGAGATCGGCTCACCCACTTTACCTTTCGTCTTAAGCGCCTACCTCAAGAACGGGGAATTCCGCGACTTCTCGCTCCCCGCCGAGGGCGAAACCGTGGAACCCGCCCCTCCGGAAAGGAGACTCAAGCAGACCTTGAACTTCCTCTTAGGCCAGGAGTTTGAATACGAACTTTTCAAAAACGGGGAGTTCAAAGAGAGATTCACCCTCCGAGTGGAAATGGCCCCGGATGGAACCTTTTACTTCACCGAGGGAAAAGGAAGACTTTATTTTGCGCAGAGGGGCTCGGCCTTCTACTTCCTGAACTACGAAGGCCCGGAGACCTCTCCCCTGCGCTGGTTCTTCCTGGCCGCCCCCAAGATTCCTCTCAATTTAAAAGAAGGCCTCTCCTGGAAAGACTATCTACCATTGGAAATCCTCTTGCCTCCTTTCAAAAAAGACTTATATCTCTTTATGCTCTCCTTCTGGCCTTCATTTTTAAAACTTAAAGCCCGATATTGGGCTTTAAACAAATTTGACTTTCAGGGTGAAATTTCCTTTAATGACAAGAAGATTAAGACGCTAGTAAGATTGGACCCTGGCAGAGGTTTTGAGGAAATAAAAGTCGAAAAAGAAAACGAAAGTCTTTTACTCCAAAGAGGAGGCCGGCCATGAGGAAGGTAATTTTCAAGTTCCTGTTGGTGATCGTGATGCTTGGGCTTATGCCCGCGAAGTGGACTAAGGCCTCGACTCTTAAGAAATACTTTGCCGTTTATGGGACATATCTGAACTACAGTAATTCCAAAATCAAAGAAGACGGCTACGCCCTCACGGCCTACGGTAGTTTCGGGGACGGCCGGCACCACGGCCTGGAGGCCGCGGTCTCGCAGCTCCACCTGAACTACGAGTCCGGCTATTCGGATCTGGATCAGACCGACTATACCCTGGCCTACACCAACACCGGAAGCCTCCATCCCAACCTCTCCCTGCGCCTCGGGGGACACTACATTTCTACCGACGACGACCTTACCGACGAGGGCTGGATACTTTTCGGAGACCTCACCTACTTCGTGCCCTATCGCTGGAACGTGGGGCTGGAGACGGCTTACTCCAGTTACGACGAGGTAATGGATCTGGATGTCTTTCAGGTCTCTCCTCATGCAGGGTATTTTCTGAAACTCAAGGACCGCTCCCTATATCTGGAAGCCCGGGGCTATTACATCCACATAGATGAAAAACCGCTCGGCGTTTCCCTGAAGAACTATTATTCCCTTGAGCTTTCGGCGACCTGCACGCGAGGGCCCCTGAGCGTGAAGCTTTCCGGATGGCTAGGACAACAGATCTTTGCGGTCCGAAACGCCGGTTTCGTGGTGTACAACCTCACCGAGAAGTACCGCGGCGGAGTGAGCGGAGAAATCACTTATCGGCTAAAAAAATACATCCTGGGAGTCACGGCCAACTGGAACACTTATAAGGAAATAGAGTCCTCCCAGGCCGTAAACCAGACGGTCATCACCGCCTTTTTCGGATTCAACTTCTAGGGGACCATGCAACGGGTGGGGCTTTTCCTGCTGCTGCTGCTCCTTTGGGCGGTTCCGCTTCAGGCCCTGGACTATCAGAAGATAAAGCAGGCGTATTACACCTCCTACCAGTTTGAAAGGCGCGGGGAATACGCCAAGGCCCGGGAGGCCCTTCTTCCGGTTTACGAAAAGTTCCCCCAGGGCTACACCATAAATCTCCGCCTGGGCTGGCTCTTTTACCTTGAAGGGCGCTACCGGAACGCCATCAGACATTATAAAACGGCCCAGGCGGCGGCCCCCGGAGCCGTGGAGCCCCTTCTGGGCCTGAGTCTTCCCTACATGGCCCAGAAGAATTGGAAAAAAGTGGAAGAACTGATGTACCGGGTCTTAAAGATTGACTTCTACAATTATTACGGCAATCTGCGCCTAGCCCGGGCCCTTAGAGAACAAAAGAAATACCGACAGGCCGAGGCCGTCTGCCGCAAGATGCTGGCCCTCTACCCCACGGATGTCCCCTTCCTTACGGAGCTGGCCTTAAATCTTTACTTTTCAGGACGTCGCAAACAGGCCCAGGCCCTTTTCGGGGACATCCTCATTCTGGATCCCGGAAACGCCGTGGCCCTCAAATATAAGCCTTAATTAACTCCTCTATCCCGTTTCTCAAAAAGTCTTCCGGTAGTAAAATGTTATCGGGACCTTTGCATAATTCGATTCTCCTCCCTTTGGGAGGGGCTAGGGGAGGGAGAAAGCAACGAATTTTTACCCCCTCCGCGCCTCCCCCAACGGGAAAGGAGAAGTTTTGCAAAGCTCTCGTTATCAAGTTATTTGGGCGGAGGTTCTCATGGCTACCGTAAACATCGAAGGGGTGACCCTGCATCTCGCCCATCCCGATGAGCTAAACCTTACCTGCGTGGGCCAGGAGGAGGTCATCAGGCAGATCCTTGCGGCCTGGATGCTGGTGGATGAGCGGGATCTGCCGCTAAATCCCCGCCTGGTGGGGAAACCCGGGGTGGGAAAAACCACCCTGGCCTACGCCGCGGCCAAAAGGCTTTCCCGCGAGGTCTACATCTTCCAGGCCACGGTGGACACCCGCCCGGAGGACCTCATCGTAACCCCGGTGATCTCGGAGGAGGGTCGTATCAAGTACATGGCAAGCCCCATCGTCACGGCCATGATCCGGGGCGGAGTAGCCATCATCGACGAGGCCAACCGCATGAGCGAGAAGAGTTGGGCCTCGCTGGCTCCGCTCCTTGACTCCCGGCGGTATGTGGAGTCCATCGTGGCCGGG
>WFPH01000074.1 GCA_015487645.1 Thermosulfurimonas sp.
CGGTAAACTCCTAATTCACCCTTGATCTTGGGAATGTCCTCAATGGTGACCGTAAGCGGCTCGTTCATTTTTTCCTCTAGAACCAGGACGTCCCCAGGTTCAAGAGAAAGGAGATCCCGGATCTTGAGGGTGGCGTGCCCCAGATAGACCTTGAGTTCCACCTCTGCGGAAAAAACAATCTCCTCCAGCTGTTTTTGCCAGTAGGGATCGGTGGTCTCCTCCACCTGATAAGGGGCGTAAAGCTTGCTCTTTATAGGCTGAAGGGTCCCGAAGGAATAACAGAAGGCGATCTTGCCCGAGATTCCTTCGATATCCACCTCAAAGTTGCAAACCACCACGATCTCCTCTGGCTGAAGGACCCGGGCGAACTGGGGGTTGACCTCTCCCCGCACATACTTGGCTTTTACCGGCTGGATGCCCTTCCAGGCCCGTTCAAGCTCCTGGAAAATGTGATCCACCACCCGCCGGATGAGACGCTGCTCGATGGTGGTAAACTCCCGGCCTTCCACCTTGATGAGTTTTCGCTCGCCTCCCCCCAGAAACCGCTCCACGAAAGCAAATACCAGCGGGGCATCGATCACCAGCAGGGATTGTCCCCGAAGGGGCTCGAGACGAAAAATATGGATGGAGGTAGGCACCGGAATACGGTTAAGAAAATCCCGGAACCTTTCCATCTGGATAGGCTCACTGTTGACCTCCACAATCTCCCTCAGGAGGGTGGAAAACCCCATCCGGAGACCCCGGGCCAGATGTTCGTTGATGACCTCGAAGCCGGGGATCTTGATTCGGGTGGAAACCGAGTAGTGCCGAAAATCAAAAGGACGGACCCCTTCCTCTTTGGGAGGCTCGGGGGTAGTATCAACCTCCCCGCCTTCAAGCCCCGAAAGCAGAGCGTCTATTTCTTCCTGCGTCAGGACCTTGTCCATCACTGCACCACAAATTGAGTAAAATAAACTCCTCGGACCTTGCCCGGACCGAGAAGCTGGTTGAGCTTGTTCAGGATCTCGAAACGCAGCTCCGACTTACCTTCCGGCGCCAAGACTTCCTCTACGGTCTTCGAGGAAAGGACCATGATGATAGTATCGTTGATCTGCGGAATACGGTTGTTGGCTTCGGAAAGGGCCTGATCGTCCTTTAGCTCTAAGGCGATCTTTACCCTGAGATATCGGCGACCAGTAGGATCCGCCAAATTGACCACAAAAGGATTAAGCTGAAGGAAGGGCCCTACCTCCGGTTTGGGAGACTCGGGAGCCGGCTGTTTCTCCTCCGGGGGAGGTGCGGGTTTAGAAAAGAGCAGAAAATAAGCCGCCACTCCGGCCCCCACCAAAAGCACCACTCCGATCACAATAAAAATCAAAAATTTCTTACCCCCGCCCTTCTTCTCCTCGGCCATCCTCGTCCTCCTTCTTTCTGAGATTTATGCAAACATCATACCACGAAATTAAAGGCCATTTTTCTATTTGAAACCTCTGAAAAAGTCCACCCTCCCCCTCTGGGGGAGGGCTTGGGAGGGGAAATTTGAGAGTCTTCATTCCCTCCCCTATCCCCTCCCGGAGGGAGGGGAATATTGTTCAGAGGTTTCATGTTAGACTTTTTCGGCAATTTGGGCTATCTAATTAAATAACATCAAAGGAGGAGGTGGCCGATGAAAATTACGCTATCGGTGATCAAGGCTGATATCGGCGGCTTCGTGGGGCATTCCACCACGCATCCCGAGGTCGTGGCCAAGGTAAAAGAGGTAGCCGAGTCCGGAAAGGAAAAAGGCACCATCCTTGATGCTTCCGTGATTACCTGCGGAGATGATATCGCCATCGTGATGACCCATACCCATGGGGTGGACGCAGAGCCGGTGCATAAGCTGGCCTGGGAGGCCTTCCTTACCGGAACCGAGGTGGCTAAAAAGCTCAAGCTCTACGGGGCAGGACAGGACATACTTTCCGACGCCTTTTCCGGGAACGTGAAGGGCATGGGGCCCGGAGTGGCGGAGATGGAATTCGAGGAGCGCAAGAGCGAGCCTGTAATCGTCTTCTTTGCGGATAAGACCGCCCCCAGTGCCTGGAACCTTCCCCTTTACGAGATGTTTGCCGATCCCATGAACACCGCCGGTCTGGTGATCGATCCCTCCATGCACGACGGTTTCACCTTCGAGGTCATGGATGTCTATTCCGGTAAAGCTATCCGCCTCAAGACTCCCGCGGAACTTTATGATCTTCTGGTCTTCATCGGGGCCACCAGCCGTTATGTGGTACGGGCGGTCTACCGCAATTCCGACGGCGAGATCGCGGCCGCGGCCTCCACGCAAAAACTCTCCCTTATGGCTGGCCGCTATGTGGGAAAAGACGATCCGGTGCTCATCGTGCGGGCCCAGAGCGGTTTTCCGGCGGTGGGCGAGATCCTTGAGCCTTTCGGTCGGCCCTGGCTGGTTGAGGGCTGGATGCGCGGCTCTCACACCGGGCCGCTCATGCCGGTTTCTTTCGCCCAGGCCAAGCCCACCCGTTTTGACGGGCCTCCGCGGGTCATCGCCGCCGGATACCAGATCTGTGAGGGCCGTCTCATTGGACCGAACGATCTCTTCGATGATCCGGCCTTCGATTATGCCCGTGAACGGGCCACCCAGATGGCCAACAATCTCCGCCGGCAGGGTATCTTTGAGCCTCACCGCCTGCCTCCCGAAGAGATGGAGTACACCACGCTTCCCAAAGTGCTTGAGAAACTCAAAGATCGTTTTAAGGACATCGGAGAGCCCAGGGCCAAGGCTCCGGGCTCCGGTGAGGGCGAGATCCACGAGTAAATGAAACGCCATTGGGATTGGCTGGCTCAGGCCCTGAGGGATCTCAGACACGCAGAGGTCTCCCTCAGGGCCGAAGACTATGAATGGGCCTGTTTCGCGGCCCAACAAGCCGCGGAGAAGGCCGTCAAAGCCCTTTATGAGTACCTGGGAGGAGAAGCTTGGGGACACACTATTTCCAAACTTTTGAGAGATCTTCCCGAGAGTTACAGACCGTCTCAAGAGCTGCTGGAGATGGCCGCGGATCTGGATAAACTTTACATACCCACAAGATATCCTAACGGTTTTGAAAACGGTTACCCCGGAGAATTTTTCCATCGAGCCAACGCTGAAGAGGCTATAGCTAAAGCCCGGTGTATAATCCAATATGTCCAGCAGAGACTTCCTTCAGAGAAAAGAAACAATTGAACAATTGAAGATTTTGGCCCGATCTCTATTGAAAGAAGAAAAAAATATCCAAAAAATTATACTTTTTGGTTCCTTGGCGGAAGACCGGGCTACTGTGCGGAGCGACGCCGACATTATGATCGTAACCGAGGGAGATCCTTACTCCAGGTGGAGCGAATGGATTCTATATTTTACCCGGGCCCCTTTACCGGTGGATGTGATTCCGGTAAAAAAGGAAGACCTGCACCGGATACCTTTGGCCCGGAAGGCTCTGGAAAAGGGGATTGTCCTTGCCGAACGAAAGGAAATTTAAACTCTATAACACCCTGACCCGTAGGAAGGAGGTCTTCGAGCCCCTACGGCCTCCGAAGGTTACCATGTATGTCTGCGGGATTACGGCTTACGATGAGGCCCATCTGGGGCACGCGCGGGCCGCGGTGGTTTTCGACGTGCTATACCGATTCCTTAGGTTTCTGGGCTACGAAGTAGTCTATGTGCGCAACTACACTGACATCGACGACAAGATCATCAACCGGGCGGCCAGGGAAGGGCGCTCCTGGAAGGAGATAGCTGAGCAATACATTCAGGAATATCGCGAAGAGATGGCCGCCCTGGGAGTTATTCCTCCCACCCACGAACCCCGGGCCACGGAGCACATTCCGGAAATGCTGGCCCTCATCAAGAGGCTCCTTGAGCGCGGAGTGGCCTATGTGGCCGATGGCGAGGTGTATTTCGC
>WFPH01000075.1 GCA_015487645.1 Thermosulfurimonas sp.
CCGTAGCCCGGAAGCCCGAGCTTTTCCGCGATGGCCAGCATCACGGCCTCCATGGAGCAGGGCATCTCCTCTCCGAAGACCCGCACCTTCTCCGTTAAGGCTTCCACCATGGGCTGGCGGATCTTGGAGACCTTGACCGGGATGGCCGGGGTGGTGTGAGGGGTGCCCCAACGCTCCCAGATTGCCGTATCAGGAAAGATGTAGTCCGCATACTGGGAGGACTCCCCGATCACGATGTCACAGGCGATGATGAGGGGGATCTTCTTGGGGTCCTTAAGGATCTCAAGTTGCTTGGTTGAGGCCGGGATGGAGTAGGCCGGGGTCCCCTTGTGGAGGAAAAGGGCTTTTATGGGGTAGGGATAGCCATCAGCCGCCGAAGGCAGCACCTCCTGATAGACGTTTCCGGTGTAGGGATACCAGGGGCGCTTTGCCGGATAACCGTATTTCTTAAAGAGGGTGGTCTTCTCGTAGTGCCAGTGCTCCCGAGTGAGGGTCACCCCGAAGTGGCCCAGTTTTCCGGGGTGCATCTTCTTCAGGGGGAAGGGCTGATTCTTCTTTCCGCCCATCTCGTGCCAGTGTCCGCCTCCGGCGCTAAGCCCTCCCTTCCAGTCCGGGTTTCCGATGAGGAGATTCAGGGTGATGATGGCGCATCCGTTGTAGTAACCGTTGGTGTGCTGGACCGGCCCGCGATACATCTCGGCCACCGCCCGGCGTCCGTGGGAGGTGAACTCGTCCGCCAGCCGCACGATCATTTCCGGATCCACCTCGCAGATCCGGGCCCATTCCTCAAGGCTCTTGCTCATCACGTAGTCGCGCAGCAGGGCGAAGGCCGTCTTGTAGCGGATGCCGTTCACCTCGCCCTCGGCCAAAAGGTCCCCCACCACCGGCTCGCCGTCCCTGGCGTAGGGGTCAAAGGCCACGAGCTTTCCGTTCACACTGGCCACGAACTCGTGCTCCGAGCCGATTCCGATGTCGCTTCCCCGGAGAAGCTCGGTGGCCGTGCCGTCGGGGTTGATCTTCACCAGGTGGGTGGCGTTGGTCCAGGTGGTGTCCCCGGTGCGCCGGGCCGCGGTCCGGTTGGCGTTGCGCAGATAGGCCTCGTTGTAGCGCTTGTTCTCAATGATCCAGCGGATCATCCCCAGGACCAGGGCCGCATCCGTTCCGGGCTTGATGGGCACCCAGTAAGTGGCCTTGGCCGCGGTGTTCGAGAGCCGGGGATCCACCACCGCATACTTGAAGCCCCGCTTGGCCTGAGCGTTGGTGATGATAGCCGCCCAGGGCGTGGGGCCAAAGTTGCACTCAAAGGGACTGGTCCCGAAAAAGATCACGAACTCACAGTTGGGGACATCGGGCTTCATGTGTTCCTTGCCGTGCCCCCACTTCCCGTTCTTGTACTTGTAGGTCATCTCCTTGTAGGCGATGTGGTGGGACTGCTCGCAGACCGTGGTGTGCTCGTACCAGTTCACCGAGCCGAAGGCGTCCTTGAGCCAGCGCTTGGAAAACTCCTTGCGGCCGTGCTCAATACGCCCGGCCAGAAACACGAACTGGTTGTTCTTCGGCCCGAGGTCCGGATGATCGGGGTCAATGAGCTTGTCAAGGTGCGCCCTGTGTTTCCGCTTGAACTCCGAAAGGCTCATTTTGCCCTCGGCCACGGCCCTGGCGTCCTCCTTGAGCTGCTTCATGAGCTTGGGATCACGCACGGCCCAGATCTCTTTTAGCCCCGGGACATGGCCCTCACCGAAAAGGTTTCCGCCGTTTACGATCTCCTCTATGGCCTGCTCAAAGGAAATGGTGATCCACTGCCCCTCGCCCCGCTTGGTCCCGGGCTTACGCTTTAAGACCTTGCGCAGCCGGTAGGGATCGTAAAGGCTCTGGATCCCGGCCTGTCCTTTGGGGCAGAGACGGGCATCGTGCTTTACGGCCTTCTCCGGCGGGGTGTCGTAGGGGAGCTGGGGCCACATGTTCATGGGGCTGTAAGGGTTCCCCTCAATCTTTACCAGCACCCCCTCGTAGATCTTCCCCTTGATGGTGCAGGCCGTGTGACACTGCAGACAGGTGGAATAGATCA
>WFPH01000076.1 GCA_015487645.1 Thermosulfurimonas sp.
GGATCTACGTGCCCGGAGGAGCCGGAGGCGAAACCCCCCTGGTCTCCACGGTCATCATGACGGCCATTCCGGCCAAAGTAGCCGGAGTTAAACGTATCGTCATGGTCTCTCCTCCGAACCGGGAGGGCCGTCTCCATCCGGCGTTGCTGGTGGCGGCCGCGGAGTGTGGGGTAACGGAGATCTACCGGGTGGGAAGCGCCTGGGCCATTGCGGCTCTGGCCTACGGGACAGAGACCATTTCCCCGGTCTCGGTGATCGCCGGCCCCGGTAACATCTATGTCACGGTGGCCAAAAAACTGCTTTACGGAGAGGTGGGGGTGGACCTGGTGGCCGGGCCGAGCGAGGTGCTCATCGTGGCCGATGAAACCGCCCATCCCGAACACCTGGCCTGGGATCTTCTGGCCCAGGCCGAACACGACTCCCTGGCCACCGCGGTGCTCTTCACGCCCTCTCTGAAATTGGCCCGAAGGGTCCGGGAAGCCCTGAAGGCGGCCCTTGAGAGATTGCCCCGCCGGGAGGTAGCCGAGATAGCTCTTAAGAGGCAGGGAGGTATCCTGGTTACCCGAAGCCTGGAGGCGGCCCTGGATCTGGCCAATCGGGTGGCTCCGGAGCACCTGGAGCTGGCGGTGGCCGAGCCCTTCGCCCTGCTTCCGCGGATCGAAAACGCCGGAGCGGTCTTCCTGGGGCACCATACTCCGGAGGCCCTGGGGGACTACGTGGCCGGGCCCAACCACGTGCTTCCCACCATGGGGGCGGCCCGTTTTGCTTCGGCCCTTTCGGTCTCGGTCTTTCTTAAGAAGACCAGTTTGCTGGCCTATTCGGCCGGATCCCTGAAGCGGGAAGGCCCCCCGGTCCTCACCCTGGCTGAGACCGAAGGCCTTCTGGCCCATGCCGAGGCCGTGAGGGTCAGGTTAAAAGAAAACTAATCCTTTTCCAGGTAGGAAGGCAGCGGCGTGGCCCAGGACTCGTCGTCGAAGTAGAGCTCCCGCAGATCCTTCGGGGGCTCAAACTCAGGCACCCGCGGCCCCTCCACTACTTCGAACCGCACAAAGGAACTCTTGTACCAATCCACCTCCGGGAGGGGCAACTCCAGTTTGCGCATAATCTCGTAAGTCTCGTAGAAATGTTCCCACTGATTCTCTCTTTCGGGATAGATGGCGAAATCGCGCAGTATATCGGTGATAACCAATCCGGCCGATAGGATGAAACGCTCAAATTCGAACCATTTACGGAGAGAGGCTTCCCGGTGGGTAAAGCCCATGTAGCCCGTGGCCCCCGGACCCCTCAGGCTCTCAAGACACCGCCCCACGAAAAGCTTGAGCCCCTTTCGGGTCTCCACCGGATCGGTCACGAAGACGTCAAAGGCCCGCTTGAGGTTCTCGGGCAGGGCCTCGATGACGTTGTAGTCGTAAACTTCAATCTGGTTGAGACCTTCTCTTTCGGCGAAATCCTTGATGAAGCGATTTATGCGCTGGTCGATCTCCACCACCACGATCCGCTTGGGCATCCGGGTGAGTCCCATAGCCACGGAGAGAAGATCATCATCGCCCAAAATGAAGATTTCGGACTCCTCGAGATCTCCCCGCTGATAGATGTAGGCCACCCGGCGCACGGTATCCACCGGACGTACGAAGCCCTGATCGTAATCGCTGGTGGGAAGAGGTCTGTTTCGGGTGACTTCGAGGAACCGGTGATAGATTTCCTCCCAGAAGCCCCTGAGTTCTACCCCCAGGCCGCAGGTTCGACATACGGTATCTGCCAGGGGTTGGAGACCGGGGTCTTCATTTAAGTGAAAGCGGTAATCGCGATAGACTACCCGTTTTTCTTGAAGAAGTTCCTGGATGGCTTCGAAGAAGGCTCCCAGGTGTCCATCCTGATGATTAATGAGTTCCCAGAAGGTCTGGGGTTTTAATTTCAGGGCCCTCAGGATCTGTTTCTTTATGCGATCGGTTTCGCTCATCAAAAACCTCCGACGTTACATTGTCCTTCAAAACCTAACAAAATCCGCGGCCTTTACAAGCCGTCTCAACCCAGCACGCTACCCTCGAAGCGGTCGAAAATTGCAATTTCCATGGGACTTGGATCAGCCAGCCTGTGAAGGTGGAAGGGTTTTAATTCTTGAGAAGATCTTCCAGGAGCCGACGCTTCTCGGAAAAAGCGGGCTCTTCGTAAAGAGGGCGGCAGGCCTCAAGTTCGGCCTCCGCAGAAGATAACTTGGCCGCCAAAGCCAGGCAGGAAGGCTCTCCGCACAGGCCACAGTTAGTTTGAGGTAGAAACCGGTAGATTTCTAAAGCCGGGGGCAGACGGCGGGGTTCAAACCGAGGCTCTATCTCATCCTTCCGCCGAAAAATATCTTCCAGGAGGTCTTCCACTTCCTTTTTGGCTTGGCGTCCTTCTTCAAGGTCGGAGAGATCGGCAATTTGAACGCTATTGCGCCTTACGGCCACTTTGTGGGGGCCGAGTCTGAAGATAAGAACCGGCTCTTCCGGATCATAGTAAACCACCCTGGTAGCGGCGTTGAGGTAGGGCAGAAGGGGCGAAAGATCAACTTCAGCCTGGACGACGGCTTTGTAACGAGGACAACGCGCATCTACATAACAAGACGAGGGCTCGAGTCTAAAGTCGGATCGTAAGAGTGACATCTTCAAAAATGAAAAATTGGGTGCGGGGGCGGGATTTGAACCCGCGACCTCCGGGTTATGAGCCCCTTTGCCTCCTCATTTTTAAGTAAATTTTAAAAGATTTTCGGAGAAATGTCAAGATCGTGTATTGGTCCAGTACCTTTGGCACTCGGGATGATTTTCAAGGAGCCATTTTACCGGAGGCTTCAAACCTAAACTATGGTGCGGTAACACCGTGTTGTAATCCACCAGCCACTCCCCAAGCCTCTTATTGAAACCCTCTAGGTCCGTAAAA
>WFPH01000077.1 GCA_015487645.1 Thermosulfurimonas sp.
TTTAAACCCTTGATGTAGCCCCGAACCCGCACGAAAAATTCTTTTCCGGAAAACTCTATGATCCGGCCGCCCACCTCCAGGTTGCTTTTCCGGATGGCCTTTATGATCTCGAGCACCGAGACTCCGTGGGCGTAAAGCTTCACGGGGTCAAGTAGCACCTGATACTGCTTGACGAAGCCTCCCACGGTGGCGACCTCGGCCACTCCCGGCACGGCCTCAAGCCAGTACTTGAGATAGAAGTCCTGAAAGGTGCGAAGTTCGGAAAGGTCGTGACGCCCGCTCCGGTCGACCAGGGCGTATTCGAAGACCCAGCCCACGCCCGTGGCATCCGGCCCGAGGCTTACCCGAACGCCCTCAGGCAGTCGGCCCTTTATGCGATCGAGGTATTCGAGCACCCGGCTTCTGGCCCAGTAAAGATCCGTGCCGTCCTCAAAGAGGACGTAGATGAAGGCCTGCCCGAAGTAAGAATAGCCCCTTACGGTCTTCACTTTGGGGGCAGCCACCAGGGAGGCCACCAGGGGATAGGTCACCTGATCCTCCATGAGATCCGGGCTCTGGCCCGGCCACTCAGCCACCACGATGACCTGGATGTCCGAAAGATCCGGAATGGCGTCCAGGGGTACATGTTTTACGGCCCATAAGGAGGCCACCAGCAGAAAGGCCACGAGGGTGAGCACCAGGAAGGGGTTTCGGCCCGAGGCCTCAATGATGCGCGTGACCACCGCTGCCACCTCCGAAGGCGCTAAGGGCAGCCTTGAGCCGCGACTCGGCGTCAATCAGGAAATTGGCCGAGACCACCACCTCCTCGCCGTGTTTCAGTCCCGAAAGGATGATCCGCTTCTCCCCGACCTTTCTTCCCACCTTCACCAGGCGGGGCTCGAAGAGGCCTGCGCCCTTTTTCACGAAGACATAATAATGCCCCCCGCCGTAGATAAGGGCCTCGTCCGGGATGACCATGCGCATCCCGAGGGGAATTTGCACCCGCACTTCGGCCCACATGCCGGGCTTGAGCAGGCCCTCGGGGTTCGGAAGGGTTAGGCGCGCCCGCAAGACCCGGAGTCTTTCCTCAACCCAGGGATAGACTTCCTCGATCCGCCCCTTCAAGGGCCTTTCACGGCCCGGAAAGATCACCTCCACCTCGAGTCCGGGTTTGATTTCGGACATCTCGCTCTCGTAGAAGTCGGCTTCCACCCAGACCCGTGAGAGATCCGCTAGGGTGTAGAGGGTCTCGGCCGGGGTTACCCGCTTTCCCGGAAAGACGGCTTTTTGCACCACGAATCCGGAAAGGGGCGAGATCACCGGAAAGGCCCGCCGGGGTTTCAGAGTTTTTTTGAGCTGAGCCAGGGCCGTCTTCGGGAATCCCCAGAGCCTGAGGCGTCTTTCGGCGGCCTGGGCCGCCTCCCTCGCAGCCCTTAAGGCTTCAGCCGAGGCCTTCCGTTTTTTAAGCCCGGAAAGCCACCTTAAGGTCCTCACGAACTCCTCCTCTGTGGAAAGCACCTCCGGGGAATAGAGGGTGAAAAGGGTCTCGCCCTTTTTCACGAATCTTCCGGTGTAATCCACCCGGACCTCTTCCACCCAGCCCGAGACCCGGGTGTGGACCTCAAAGAGCCGGGTCTCATCGTGGGTCACCCGGGCTGGGGCCCTCAGGGAGAGTACCAGGCGTTCGTGCGAGACCCTGGCCGTGCGCACCCCGATGAGCTGTTGCCTCTCCGGGGGAATCCTTACCGGAGCAAGCGGAAGGGTTTCTTCCTTTTCGGCCTTGGGGCGTTTTTTGTGTTCCCCGGCGGGTTTTGTGGCGGTCTGACCTTCGGCAGGCACGAGGTCCATCCCGCAGATAGGACACTTTCCGGGGCGGTCAGACTTGTAAGTGGGATGCATGGGGCAGATATAGACGGTCTTCTTGGCTGCGGAGGCCGCCACCGGAGAAAGGCTCAGCCAGAGGGCCAGCCACAGGGCGGCTATTCTCACGGTGCACCTCCTTCCGGACCGGGTAGCACCTCCGTGAGGGTTTCCCCGAGAAGGGCCTGCATTCCGGCTAGAGCCGCCAGATAATTCACCTGGTGGCGCACGAGGCTCAAACGGTGATTGAGAAGCCGCCGCAACCTCTCGAGGACATTTAGAAAATCGAGGGCCCCGGTCCCGTAGTAGTATTGGGCGGAACGGTAGTCGGCCTCGGCCTGGGGGAGGATCTCCCTCGCATAGAGTTCGACCAGCTCGGCCTCGGTCTCTGCCCGCTCAAGGAATTCTTCCAGCCGGTAGCGCAGTTCGGCCTTCACATCCTCAAGCGTCCTTTCCGAGGAAAGCACCTCCTCCTTCTCGGCCTCGAGGAGGGGTCCCTGTTTGCGGGAGATGAAGAGGGGTAGGTTCAGACCCACCCCGAACTCGTAGATCTCGGAATAGGTCCCGCGGGAATACCACCCGGCGAAGATTTTGAAATCCGGATATCTGTCAAGCTCGGCCAATTTGGCCGAAAGCTCCCTCTGGCGGAGGGCCAGTTTGTAGAGAGAGATCCGCGGGGCCTGGTCAAGGAGCGCAAGGAGGTGTCCTTCGTCCGGAAACGGTGGAAGCCTTTTCGGAAGCTCTATTTCGGGAAGCCCTGGAAGCCCGGTGAAAAGGAGCCTTCTTGTCAGGCGCTCCCGTACTATGCGCCGCCTTTCGAGGTTCCGTTTGATTCTTTCTTTAAGGAGGCTTCTTTCTGTGGCGGCCTTGAAGACGTCGGCCTGAAGACCGCCTCCGGTCTCGTATCGAGCCCGGGCGGTTTCCTCAAGGCTTGTAAGGAGCCCTTCCATCTCCCTCAAGATCCTAGCTTCCTCCTCAAGATAAGCCGCCTCAAGGACCGTGGCCACAAGATCTCTCCAGAGTTCCCAGACTCTTTCCCGGTATTTTACTCTCAGGATCTCGGTCTTGAGGGCGGCCATCTCCTGTCGGGTTCGTCTCTTGCCCTTCCAGGGGAGTCCCTGCTCGATCCGGATGCCCGCAAGGCTCATGGGTTCCTCGCCCAAGGTGTTTGCCGGCACAGGATCCCCTGCATTCCGCACCACGAAGGAGACCATAGGGTCAGGGAGGGCTCCGGCCGGGGCCACCCGTTTTTCCCCGGCCCGGATGCGGGCCGAGAGGGCCGAAAGGGCCGGGTGTTTCTTAAGGAGCACGGGGGTCCAGGTCTCAAGGAGCTTCGTGAGGGGTTCGGCCCGGGCCGGAACGCTCCAAAAGAGCAGGAGATAGAGCAGGGCCAGGAGCGCGAAGAGACTCCCCTGCGCCGGGCGTTTCGGCCGCGGTTTTTCCTCTTCCAGGGGAAGTCCTTTGAGCCAAGGGCTTGCCTTCCCGGAAAGACGTTTTCCGAAAAGGGTTCGCGTGCGAGAGAGGGTGAAGATGAAGGTGTTTTTGGCCCGGGTTAAGGCCACGTAGAGGAGGCGCTTTTCCTCGGCGGGGTCGGTGTCTGGAAAGACGGTGAGCGGAAAGAGCCCCTCCTCGGCCCCCGCGAGGATCACGGCCTCGGCCTCAAGCCCCTTGGCCCCATGGACCGTAAGCAGATTCACACCCTCCCGGGAAGCGGAGATGAGGTCCGCGGTGGAAACCAGACGTAGTCTGGCCGCAAGCCTTTCCCTTTCCATGCCGGGCTCCTCAAGAAGACTTTTGAGATGCGGGGAGAGCCGGTCGAGTTCCTGCCGGAGGGTCTCCGCGGAGATGGTCCCGGCGGAAAGCCTCTCGGCAAGC
>WFPH01000078.1 GCA_015487645.1 Thermosulfurimonas sp.
AACTATCTCTGTGGCCAGTGTCACGGCGACTTCCACGCCCAGGTGGACTACGATACCACCATAGGTAGCCCCTGGATTCGTCACCCGACCGACTACGACATGAACAATGTGAAGACCGGTGAATACGGTAATTATCCCGGTGCCGGAAACGGGACCTCGCTCTGGAACGGAAATTATGGTATTGCCGCCGTTGGAGATTACTTCCCTGATGTGCCTGTAGGCAGTAGCGACGGGCTTGTGAAGTCTCAGGTGCTTCAGAATGCGGGTGACGCCATCGTGCTCTGTCTCTCCTGCCACAAGGCCCACGGTTCGCCCTACGATGACCTCCTGCGGTGGGATTATACCGCCTGTACGGCCGGAACCCAGAATGCGAACTGTGGTTGTTTCGCCTGTCATACCAGTAAGTAAGCTCTAATCGGGGGATCCCCCCGAGAAAGCGGGGCCGCAAGGCCCCGCTTTTTTTGGGTCCGGGTTTGGGGGTCGAGATGCGGGGTGTGGTAGGGGTTCTGCTCCTCGGGTGCTTGGTGGGGATAGCTTTTGCGGACAAGACTCCGAGGGGCCAGTCGGTTCCTTCCAGGAAACTGGTGGTTCTCGGAGTCCTTGAGCGGGATATGGAGGCTCGTCCCTTTGTTTCCCCCATGCATGTGGCCTTCGACCCTTCCACCTATGAGATTTATATCTCCGATCCCGGGCGAAGCGAGCTGGCCATCTTCAGCCCGGATTTCTTTCCCCGGTTTTCTCTGGGGAAGGGGCGGGGCATAGAAGGTCCTTATGGGATCGCGGTGGACGAAGAGGGATATATCTACGTATGTCAGGCCGCCACGCTGAAAAAGCCGCCCCGGCTCAGCATCCTGAACGGAGCCGGGATACTGGAGGAGGAATTCTCCTTCCGGGATTATCCTTTCGAGGGAGCCTCTGATTTCAGGCCCCGTTCGGTGGCGGTGGGAAAGAGATTCATCTATGTGGCCGGTGAGGTTTTTGCCGGCCTGGTGGTTCTTGATAGGCAAGGGCGATTTGTGCGGATTATAACGGTTAAGGACCGGGTGGCTCCCGGTTTCCCGGAGGAGAAGGCCTTGATCAACGACGTTTATGTGGATCGTAAGGGGAGACTTTATCTCGTAAGCGCTCAGATGGGTCGTTTCTACGTTTATAACGCTCTGGGACATTTCCTTTTCAAGGGTGGAAAGAAGGGCGGCGGTCCGGGTAAACTCAGCCGGCCGAGCGGGATAGCCGCCGATCCCAATCTGGGCCTTATCCTGGTCATAGACTACATGCGGCACACGGGTCTGGCCTATTCCTACCGGGACGGCCGTTTTCTTTTCGAGTTCGGAGGCCGGGGCTGGGCTCCGGGCTGGTTCAATTACCCCACCGACATCGCCATAGACCCTCAGGGTCGCGTCTATGTGGCGGATCTCTTCAACCGAAGGGTGCAGGTCTTCGTATTCGGGGAGGAGGAGGGCGCCTATTCCCCGGTGCCTTCCTTCATCACGCCTCTGAGACCCATAGAGAAGCCCAAAAGAGGCCAAAAGGGAAAGCCCTCAAAAAAATCTCCGGGAAAGGAGGCGCAGCCGTGAGGAAACTGGTGGTTATGCTGGCTTTTTTAGGGTTGGCTTGGTTTGTGGTTTCGGTGGGCTACGGGGGTGAGGCTCAGGAGACCGCCGGAGATGCGCAGGCCTCGTCCCCGGCAGTCCTTACGGATGCGGACTGCGTGAAGTGTCACCCCCCGCAGGTTAAGCAGATAAACGAAAAAGGGGGCAAGCACGCCAAGGTGGGGTGTCTGAGGTGCCATGAAGGGCACGCCCCGCTCTTTCCCAAAGAGAAGATGATCCCTCAGTGTTCCAAGTGCCATCAGGGCAAATCCCATTTCACCCTTGAGAACTGTCTCCAGTGTCACACTAACCCGCACACCCCGCTTGAGATCACCTTCGAGGAAGGAGAATACAAGAAGGCCTGTCTTACCTGTCACCCCGGGCCTGGGCAGCAGATGGAAAGCGTGCCCAGTGCCCATGCCGAGCAGGCCTGCAATTTCTGTCATACCCGGCACGGCTACATCCCCAACTGTCTCGACTGTCACGATCCACACCTTGAGGGCCAGACCTTCGAGGACTGTGTAAGCTGTCACCAGGCCCACAAACCCACGGAGGTTACCTACGGGGCCGATGTGCCCAACCGTCTCTGCGGGGCTTGTCATGAGGAGATCAGGAAGACCCTTGAGTCTGGGAATACCAAGCATGCTCAGCTGGCCTGTGTCTTCTGTCACCGCTCGGTGCATGGGGTGAGGCCCAAGTGCGAGACCTGTCACGGGGTGCCTCATCCGGCGGATATGTTAGAGGGCTTTTCCGGTTGTCTGGATTGTCACGAGGATCCCCATAATCTAGTAAAATAGGGCTTTGAAAAGGAGGTCGAAGATGAGGAAGGCCTTTTTGGGAATGTTGGTCTTTTTGGCGGTGGGTCTCATCTGGCTGGTCTCCTGTACCACGACCACCAAGACCACAGGGGCGGCCGTGGAGGTTAGGACTCCGGCGGCCGCCGAGGCTGCAGGTAAGCCTAAGCTTGCGGAGGAAGCGGCTCCGGCGGCCGAGGAGGTGGCCAGGGCCGAAGAGGTTCCCCCGGAAAAGGTCCTCTTTGAGGGTGAGATAAAGCCACTTTCCCCGGTGGAGTGTGCCCGCTGTCACTATCCCATCTACAAGATCCTCAAGGATCAGGGTGGCAAGCATCGGCAGGTCTGTACCAACTGCCACGAGGTCTATCACCGCTATAACCCCTTGAGGAAGAACTGGAAGGCCATCATGCCCAAATGCAATAAGTGCCACGGCCTTCCGCATGGCAAGGCGGCCAAGGAGTGTCTCTCCTGCCACCAGGAGCCTCACAGTCCCCGCCGGATAGAGCTTGCCAGCGTGAGCGGAAAGTGTGCCCTCTGTCATAAGGACGAGTCCGAAACCCTCAAGACTCATGAAAGCGCCCACCAGGATGTGGGTTGCGAGGGGTGCCATTCCGACCGCCATGGCCGGGTGCCGGAGTGTTTCGAGTGCCATGACGAGGGCCATATCCCGGGCCAGACGGTGAAGGAGTGTCTCTCGTGTCACAATCCGCACATGCCTAAGGACATCAAGTCCTTTGAGGGGCTTGAGGTGGACAATCGGGTCTGTGGATCCTGCCACGATACGGAATTCGAGCGTCTGGCCTCCACCACCACCAAGCACGGAAAACAGGCCTGCGTTTTCTGTCACAACCGGCATGGCTTTAAGCCCAAGTGCGAGGGGTGTCACGGTAAACCTCATTCTGCGGCCCTGCACAAGAAGTTCCCGCAGTGTTTGAGGTGTCATCTTGATCCTCACAGCCTGAGGAGGCCTAAGGTTTCGGAGGTTCAGATCCAGGGTAAGTAAATGTGGATCTGGTTCCTCCTGGCCGTATTGCTGGCGGGGGGGCCTGTGTGGGGTTTCAGTTTTTCTTCCTCATGGCAAAGGAGCGAGAGCAAAGGGACCCCCCCGCAATGGATCCAGAACTATACCTTTTCCTTCTCCCGCAGTCTTACCCACGCCTTAAGCACCGGAGGTAGTGTGCGGTATTCTCATCAGAGCCAGGCCGATACCTGGCGCAAGACCTGGACCCCTTCGATATATTTCTCCATTGCGAACGATCTTTTCAGTTTCAATCTCTCCGGTACCGGCACTCAGTCCGAAACTGAAAGTACCCCTGCCATGAAATCCCATTCCTGGAGCGCCAATCTCTCCACCTCCTATCGGGAGGTGAGTATAGGCCTTTACTTTAACTACAATCGTCAATGGAACGAGGCCCATCCCCGAACCGTGGATAGCAGGAGCAACGGCTGGGGATTTTCGCTGGCCAGATCTTTTGACAAAGGGTTGCTGGCCAATCTTTCGGTAAATTACGACTTCCGGATAGACCGCAGCGAGGATCTGATCGCGGGCTCCGAGAGCCGGAGCGATGCCCAGGCGGTTCGTATGTCTTATAGCAACATCTTTCACGGGCTTTCCTTTTCTCTTTCCCATCAGTATTACATATCTACCTCCGAGGCCGACTATACCCTGGGAGCCGGGGGCCGGGCCAGGGCCTATGTGGATCTTTCCTTTAACGGCACGCCTCCCGGAACCCTTTACCCCGGAACCACCTCCACGGACAACAATACCCTGGTAATCCTCGGCCCGCAGCAAGAAATACAGGGTCTTGAGCTTTACATCGACTGGACCAATCGTAAAGCCGTTTCCGGGACCAGCGGCTGGGACATAGAATACAGCTCCGACGGGGTCCACTGGACCAGGATCACAAGCAACGTCTCCCTGCCCTACCAGTTTTCCAGCCCGGTTAAAGCCCGTTATTTTAGATTAATCCTGGTCTCCGGTTCTCCGGTGCAGTTGATTGATCCCCATGTGAGGGGTTTTTACTTTGTTACCGAAACCCATACCGAAAGCAAATTGACCCATTATCAGGGAAATCTCAGTCTTTCATATAATTTTCCACGCGAAATCCATACCAGTTACTTTTTTTCCTACGATATCAGCAAGCCGGACACCGGAAGCGAGACCAAACGCTTCAATCATTCCCTTTCGGCCTCCTGGGATCCCAGCCGGTATTTCCGTCCCCGTATGACTGTTTCTTATTATACAGATCAGACGGGAAACAAACCCGATCAGGAAAGCCGGAGTTATTCCCTGGGAATAAGTTCTGACCCTCTGGATACGGTAACTCTCAGCGGGGCCTATACCTATAACAAGAGCTGGACCGGCGGGGATCCGGTCTCACAGTCCGAATCTTACAGTCTCGGGGTCCAGATGGAGCTCTATCCGGATCTCATCTTGAAGACCAACGCCGGTTATTCCGAGACCCGCTCCTTCGGTAACGCCACCAGCCTTACCAGAAGTTATACCACCAGCCTGGATCTTCTGGCCCGTCTTCGGCCGGATGTGACCCTGGATCTCCGGACCGATTACACCCGTTCGAAGCCTTCCGGCGGCGAGGTCACCACCAGCAAACGGTATCAGGCTTCCGTAAGCTGGCGTATCTCAAGCATTCTGTTCTTTAGCACCTACCATACCATAACCGATAGCGGCCAGCAGAAGGTTTATAACTATAGCTATTCTTTCTCTCTGGCCCCTACCAGTAAGGTGCGGGTGAGCGGAAGCTGGGGAGGATCTCGCAACGGTGCCAAAAGCGATACCCTTTCGGCCAACCTCACCTGGAACCTTGGGCCGCATCTTAACCTCAATACCAGTTATTCCTGGAGTAAATCGGATACTGAGACCAGCTGGAGCTGGTTTTTGAATTTAAGCCTTGTTTTTTAGTGAATAAATCCTTACAATAGTGTTAAGGAGGGGGCAATGCGAAAGGGCCTGCTTCTGGTTCTGATCCTGATCCTGGCCGGGGGGTGTGGATCGCGGGGGTCGATAAAGAGTTATCTGCGTGAGGGGGTGGACCCGGCCTTTGTCAAGAGAGTGGCCATCCTGAAGTTTGAAAATCACACCGAGAACAAGCAGGCCGCGGATCGTCTGCGGGATCTGGTAACCATGGAGGCCCTGGCCTTGGGGATCTTTGATGTGGTGGATCGCACGGTGGTGGACGAGGTGCTGGCCGAGGAGGGGGTGGAGGAAGGCACGGGGCTTGACAAGGATACCGTGAGGCGTCTGGGAAAGAGGCTCGGGGTTCAGGCTCTCTTGGTTGGAAGTGTTAATGCCTATGAAGAAGAAAGGGAAGGTTCCTATTCCTATCCGGTGGTGAGTTTGAGCCTCAGGCTTCTCGATGTGGCCTCCGGGGAGATCATCTGGAAGGCCGGGGGCACGGAAACAGGCTACAGCCTGGTGGGAAGGCTTTTCGGCTGGAAACCCGAAAACGCCATCGAGGTGAGTTTTCGCCTGGTGGAAAGGCTTTTGAGGACTTTTAAATAAGTTTAAGGATGACCTGTATGGTATCGAAAGGGAGTTTGAACAAATTTAAGGGGCTGGCCCTCGGGATATTGATTTTCTGGATGTTTCTTTTCCGGGCTCCGGTGGGGGCCCAGGTAATAGTATTGCCGTTTGAGGATCTGAGCCGGAGTCTTAACGGTATAAACATAGAGATCGCCCGGGCGGTAGCGGATTATCTGGCCGAGGAGGGTTTTCAGGTCATCTATCCCGAGGAGGTGATTCCGGAGCTGGCGCGGCTCAGGGTGAAGAGCCCGGGCTGGATCGACCAGGTGGTGACCAGAGAGCTCCTGAAGCGTTTCAGGGCCAAATACATCCTCCTTGGAACCGTCCTTGAGATGGACAAGAAGGAACCCCTTCTGGGACTTTCGGTGCGTATCCTGGAGACAGACACCTTCCGGCTGGTGTGGGGGGGCACGGTTTCCTTTACCGGTAAGGACTGGCATCCCTTTCTGGGGTTGAAGCAAATCACTTTCGAGGATTCCCTGCGCCAGAGCTGTGAGAGTCTTTTCGCCGGCCTTAAGGAGGAACTCGGAGTGCAGGCCGTTCCGCCTCCGGCGATAGCGGTGGATGAGATTCTGCTCCGCCCGCGAAGTGTGCGTGGAGAGGAGAAGGTGGAGTGTGCGGTGAGGTTGAGGATTTCCGGGCCACCTCCGGATAAGCTCGGTGTGGATCTGGGGAAGCGTTTTGTTCCGCTTTTCAAGCAGGGGCCGTATTATCTGGCCTTCTGGAAAGCCCCGAAGGAGGAAGGTCGATATCCGGTGAACCTGGTGATCAGGTGGGAAAAGGGTTGGCAGGTGGAAAAGAGGCTCTTCCTTGCCACCTATCGGGTGGACAATACCCCTCCGGCCATAGAGTTGCGTATTTATAAAGCGCGCAAGACACCTGAGGCCCCGGCCTTTAAAAACTACGTGGAGCTCCGGCCTTTCCTGCGGAACCCCGATAAGGTGGTGCGGTGGATGATTCAGGTCTTTCCCGAAAAGGGCGACCGACCCATCATCAGCCAGAAAGGTATGGGAAATCTTCCTCCAAGATTTATTTGGCGGGGCACGGATGGCAGCGGGCGCAAACTTCCCGAGGGGATCTACCGTGTGCGGCTCAAGGTCTGGGATGAGGCCGGAAACGAAGGCTGGAAGGAAAGTAAACTCATATATGTTAGCTCCCCGCCGGTGGCCAAGGTGAAGGCCGTAAAGGAGGGGGAGAAGCTCAAGGTTTCCTTTAAGGTCGGGCCTCATCCGGTACCCCTTCGGGGCTGGACGCTTGAGATAATGGATGAGAACGGGCGGCTACTCAAGGAATTGAAGGGAGAAGGTCCGATAGAGAAGGAGCTGGTCTTTGAAAATCTTCCTTCCGGATTGCGATACAGTTTCAGGGTCAGGGATATCCTTGGCAACAGGGTGGTTTTGCGCAACCGGCGGATCGTACCCTTGGTGATGCAGGCCAAAGAGGAAAAGAAAGAGAAGGTGAAGGCGGAGGAATGGGTTAGTGAGTTTTAAATGGCTGACCGGGGTGGTTCTTCTTATGTGCGTTTCTTGTTCCGGCGGTGGGCCGGAGTTAAGGATTGCTGTTAACCGTGAGCCCGGTATCTGTAAGGTGGCAGTCCTTCCTTTCATCAACCAGACGGATCGTGAGGGTGTGGGAGAGATGCTCACCAGGGTGGTGATAAGTGAGATGGTGAAGTCCGGTCTCGAGGTGGCGGAGGAAGGAGCCATCAAAAAGTTCCTTGAACGGGAGAGATGTGCCCCGGGGCGATGTGCTCCGGCCACTCTGGTTAAAAAGATGGGGCAGGAGTTCGGGGTAAAGGCGGTTGTAGGCGGGGTGGTGACAGAGGCCCGGCAGGTAGGGGATCAGGTTAAGCTGGGATTCTTTTTCTGGGTAAAGGATACCCGTGACGGGCATTTCATGTGGGGTACTTATTATGTCCGGGAGGGGGAGGACTATCGTAAGGTCTTTCACTTCGGAAAAATCTCTTCCATAAGCGGGCTGGCCCGTAAGATGGTGGAAGAGATTGTGGAAACCTCTATGGAAAGGAGTTTGTTCCGATGTCGCGTATCATCTTAACCATACTCTCTTTAGTCTGGTTTATTTGGTATCCTTTAACTGTCCGAGCCTTTTTAGGGTTTGGTAAAACATACCTGGTCAAAATAAACGGTAAAGTTTATACCCCCGAAGACTTCAAAAAATGGTGGCAATTCTGGCGGGACAAGAATACCCCTTTTCCCGATAGCCCTGAGCCCTTTATCGAATGGAATCTTCTGGCCGACGAGGCCGAGGCCATGGATCTTGAGGATTCCCCTTCTTATCGGAGAAAACTTGAGGTTTTTCTCAAGGTGAGGGCGCTTCTACTTTTGCGGAATGAAGAGGTGGATCAGAAGATCAAAGTTACACGCGAAGATCTTTGGGCTCTCTATCAGAAGGAATTTGTGCCGAGAGTCAAATTGCGGGTTCTTTTTTCCAGAGACGAATCCCAGGTGAAGGCCTGGTTGAAGGAAGCCCGGGAGAAGGGATGCGACGAAGTCTTTAAGAAAGTCTCGGAGAAAAACAAGAAGGATATGGGCTTCAGGCGTCCCAGGCAGATTTCTCCTTCCGTCCGCCCCGAGATTGTGAAGGCTTCTCCTGGAGATGTTCTGGGGCCTTTTCATGAACGTGGACGGTACTTAATGATCTGTGTGCTTGACAAAGTGGGGCCTACCCCCGGCGATTTTAAGGCTCTTATACCGGATTTAGGTGAAGTTTTGAGGAAAAAGGAGGAGGCCAGGCTTACCGCGGAACTGATAGAAAGATTGAAAAAAAAGTACGGAGTGAAAGTGGACTGGGAACTGGCGAGGAAGGTAGGTGTGGAGGGAGAACTCCCAGAAGAGCTCAGGGATAAGCCGGTGGTGACCATAGGTGAAATGAAGCTTACAGCCGAGAGATTTCAGAATTTTCTTAAACGGGACATGCGGGTTCGATATCCGGAAAAGAAAAAGCTTTCGGAAGAGGAACTGGAGAAGCTTCGCAAGATGGTGATCTCCAATGTCCTTGCCCAGACCCTTACCGAAATGGAGGCCCTGAATCGTCATTATGAAAGGCGTGAGCCCTTGAAGTCCCTTTGGGAGTTTTACAAGCGCCAGATGCTGGTGCGGGAGCTTGAAAACCAGGTTATCTGGCCTCAGGTGAAGGTTACGGATGAGGAGGTGCGGGAGTATTACGAGGAACACAAAGAGGACTATTTACGTCCGGGCAAGGTGGTGATTGCGGTTATAGAAAGCGAGGACGAAAAGCTTATGCGGGAGGTATATCGGCGTTTACGATCAGGGGAGGATTTTTTCGAGGTAGCCAAGGCGGTTCACTTTCATGGTGTTCACCCCGAGCGTTATCGTGTGGATCAGCTGAAGCCGGAGATGAGGAGGGTACTGGAGTCGCTTGAGCCCGGAGAGGTCTCCGGGCTTTTCAAGATAGGCAACTTCTATGTTTTGGTGAAGCTCATAGAGCGCATTCCTCCTTCACCGCACCCCTTCGAGATGGTTAAGGAGAGCATAAGAGAAATGTTGAAGAGACAAAAATTTGAGAGGCTTAGGCGGGAGTATGTGGAGAGACTTAAGGCCCGATCCAAGATTCAGGTAAACGAGAAAGCATGGCACAAACTGGTAAAGGAGCTTGCGGCATGAGGTGGACGGTTTGCCTGGTGGTAGTTTTGCTGTTTTTGGTATCCTGTGGACCCACTACAGTTCAGGAAGGCCGGAAGGCAAGAAAGACCTGTAAGGACTGTCATCCCGAGATGGTGGCCAGGGTGCAGCAGGAGGGGCCGGTGCTCCATGCCCCGGTGGCGAAGGGAGAGTGTTACGGGTGTCACAGACCTCACGGGATCATTGGAGGGGCCTTCCTCAAGGCCGACCCTCCGGTTCTGTGTCTTCGGTGCCATCAGGATCTGGGGCGCAAGTTTCAGAAAGGGACCCTTCACAAGCCGGTCAGGGACGGAAAGTGTAAGGAGTGTCACGGAATTCATGCTGCGGCCAAAGCCAAACTTCTCAAGGGTGGGGTGGACGATCTGTGTCTGGGATGCCATAAAGAAGTCGTTGGCGGAAAGAATCGCCATCAGGCCCTTCAAGAAGGGTGTTTGAGGTGTCATGCCCCGCACGTTTCGGAGGTAAGCGGTCTGCTTAAGGCCAAACCTGCGAGCCTGTGTCTGGAGTGTCATAAATCTGAAGACCTGAGGAAAGTTCATGGGGCCGGGGTAAAGTCCGACTGTGTCTCCTGTCATAATCCTCATTCCTCCGATAAACCCCATCTTTTCAGGACTTCTCTTCATGAACCGGTGGAGGGAAAGGAGTGTGCCAGTTGCCATCTAATGCAGGGGGAGGATCCGCTAAGGCTGGTTAAGTCCGTTCCGGAGCTGTGTTTCGGGTGTCATGAGAAGGAGGAGGGCCGGAAGGCACATCCTCCTTATAGAGAAGGAGACTGTCTGGACTGTCACGATCCTCATGGTAGCAAATTTGCTCCGATGCTTGAGGCCTCTCAGCAGAAGCTCTGTGTTTCCTGCCACAGTTATTTCCTGGAAAGGGGAAAGACCAGGCATACGGAGGCCAGAGAGGTCCATGGGGCGGTGAAGCAGGGGTTGTGTCTGGGGTGTCACAGTCCGCATGTTTCGGATGAGAAGGGGTTGCTCCGAACTACCCGGGATAAACTCTGCGTGGATTGTCATAAAGCCAAGTTTTCCGGGCGGGTGAAACACCAGCCGGCCTCCCGTGGGGAGTGTCTGGGATGTCATGCCCCGCATGAATCCCTGCGTCCGGCCCTGCTTATTGATCGAGAGGAAAAACTTTGCTTCAGGTGTCATTCTCGGGTAAGAGAGGAAAAGAGTTCTTTCAGTGTGCATACGCCTTTTGCTCAGGGGCAATGTTCCAGGTGTCACGAGGTTCATGCGGGTTCCGTGCCGGGTCTCATGAGACAGGCCTGGGATCGCCTTTGCGAAAAGTGTCATGAGGCCTGGTTCAAGAAGGAGTATAAGCGGGTTCACCTTCCGGTGGCGGAGAAGAAGTGTGGTCTCTGTCACAGACCTCACGCTTCGGACTATGCCTTTCAGGCTCCGAAACCCATCCACGAGGTATGTTACGGATGTCACGGGAAGCTCAAGGAGCAGGTAAGAAGCCTCCCCTATATCCATTCTCCGGTGGAGAAAGGAAATTGCCGGGAATGCCATTCTCCTCATGGAGGGGATCGGGAAGCGTATTTGCGGCGTGATCCTCAGAAGATCTGTCTGTCCTGCCACGATAAAGTGAGCCAGTTCTGGAAGGAGGGGGTGGCTCACCCTCCGGCCGAAGAAGATTGTTCCCATTGTCACCGGCCCCACGCTTCGCCCTATCCTTTTCTTGCGGATCTTTCTCCCGGGCAACTCTGTTTCAAGTGTCACGAAGAAGGCGAAGTGTTGGCCGAAAGTCACGGCGGTATAGTGCCTTCGGGAAAGATGTGTACCACCTGCCATGATCCTCATGGAGGAGCGGACGAACGGCAATTGTGGTCCGGTTCTTCGCATCAACCGTTTGAGGAAGGCAATTGCGAGCCCTGCCACAGGAGGAAGAAATGAGGAGGGGGGTGTTCTTTTTATGCTTCTGGTTGATCTGGTCGGTATCAGTCTGGGCGGCTTCAAGCTGTTTTACTCAGGGATGCCATACTAGAGAGGCCTTTCGGGGCCGGGTGGAGCACGGGCCGGTGAAGGGGGCCCGGTGCGAGAAGTGTCATCTTCCGCATGTTTCGAGGTATTCGCATCTCCTGAGGGCTGAAATACCCAATCTCTGTTTTGAGTGCCATAAGGATTTCAAGAAGAAGTTGAAATTGGCCTCCTGGGTGCACTTGCCGGTAAAAAGAGGGGCCTGTGGTCGATGCCATAGACCCCATGCCGGTCCCAAGGGGCTTCTTGCCTCAGAAGGGGCCAGGCTGTGTTTTAATTGTCATCAGGGAATCAAAAAGGCTTCCTATCGTGTATTACACGCCCCCTTTCGCAAGGGCCAGTGTTTGGCCTGCCATCAGGCCCATTTTGGGGAGACTCGTTCGCTGGTAAAGGGAGGAACTCAGGTATGTTTTGCCTGCCATAAAAAAAGGAAAACGGTGGCCAGACATGGAGATTATGCCGATGAGAATATGAACTGTTTGACCTGTCACAATCCCCATGGAAGTAATCGGCCACACCTGGTCCGCAATTTTCTGCACTCACCCTACGAGGAGGAGGCCTGTGACGAGTGTCATGGAGGGGAAAACACCGGGGCGGATATGTGTCTGGCCTGTCACGATGACAAGAGGGAGGAATTCCTAAGGGTGCATACCCACTACATGCGGTCTGGGAAGCGTCCCTTCTGTGTGAATTGTCATTCTCCGCATGCTTCAGACGAGAAATCCCTCCTTCGAGCCTCTCCGGACTGGCTTTGCATTCGGTGTCATCCCGAGGCCCTGGTTCAAAAGAGAGAAAGCCTTCATATTCATCCGGCCTGGGAGAAGTGCCTCGATTGTCACGAGGGCCATGGCTCACGTTTTGCCGGGATGCTTAAGGGGGATGCGAATGCCGTGTGCGTGAGATGTCACAAGACGCAGGGCAAGTTCACCCATCCCATCGGGGAGAAGGTGAAGGATCCGCGAAACGGCCAGACCCTCACCTGCGTCACCTGTCATGACCCCATGGGTACGCCATTTAAATATGAACTGAGACTTAGCGGGGAGGCCTCTCTATGTCTAGAGTGTCACAAGGGTTACTGATACTTCTGATCCTGGGGTTGCTGGTTGGGAAGGCTCAGGCCTGGAAGCGCGTGCTTTCGATGGATGTCGGGCCCGAGGGTTCCCATTTATACCATCCCATGAGTGCCACCTGGGAGAAAGGGCGTTTTTATGTGGTCGATACCGGAAATCGCCGGCTCATCTCCTACGATGCTCAAGGCAAACCCCTTAAGGCTGTAAATCCCGGGAAACGACTCAAGTCCCCCCTGGATCTTGATTTCGGCCCGAAGGGGCACCTGTGGGTGGTGGAAAGGAGTGAGAATGCCCTTTTAGAAATAGATCTTGCCACCAAAACTATCCGGGTGCACCGGCTGTATTATCGCGGGAAAGAGCTTTTTCCGGAACGCATAGTCTGGAGGAAAGACAAACTGTATGTGCTTGATCGTGAGAGCGGAGGGGTAGCCTTTGTACGCCTTAAAGGAAAAGAACTTGAGGTGGAGAGGATATGGGTGCCCGAGGAGCGTCCTTTTATCGGATTTCTGGATTTCAAAGTTAAGAATGACGGTATCTGGGCCCTAGAGAAGACCACCCACCGGATTTTTTATCTCTCCTGGGATGGTCGGGAGGAGACCTGGAGGCCTGCAGAGGGGCTGGTTTATCCGGTCTCCCTCGAGGTGGCCGGAGGGCGGATTTATGTTCTTGATCGGTATTTGCGCAAGATTTTCGTTTTTACGTTGAAAAATCCTCCCAAAATGCTATTTTCTTTCGTAGGGAAGGGATGGAGGCCTGGCCAGTTGTATCTTCCGCGAGAATTGGAGCTCACTCCGAAAGGCCTGCTGGTGGTGGATGAGGGGAACGGTCGAGTGGAGGTCTGGACCGGAGGTCTTTAGTGGGGAGATGGGGTTCGGTTTGTATAGGGCTGGCTCTTCTGATAACCCTCCTGGGTGTCTCCGGAGCTAAAGCCAAAATTCAGCACGGTCTTTGTGTAGACTGCCACACCATGCATAATTCACAGGGTGGCTTTCAGGTGGCCAATGGCACGGTCTATGTGGGAGGCCCCATACCGGGGCTCCTTAATACGGACTGTATCGGTTGCCACACCGGGGTGAATGATGGAACCAACACCACGCCCTATGTTTACAGCACTTCGGCCCCTAACTATGGCGCTAACGGTTTCGGTACCGACGGCAACACCCTTGCCGGGGGGAATTTTTACTGGGTTACGCAGAACGACGACCGGGGGCACAATGTGGTGGGCATAGCCGGGCAGGACGGAACCCTGGGGCTCACCCCTCCGGGGGGCACGGCCATGACCCAGCAGCTTCACTGTGCCGGGGCTTACGGGTGCCATGGCGATTCGGGTATCGCCGACGACATAAAGTCGCTCCTAGGGGCCCATCACGCGGACGACTCTGTGATTGACGGCTCAACGGTGGGAAAGAGCTATCGGTTCCTAAAGGGGGTCCTGGGCTACGAGGATCGGGACTGGGAGTTTCAACCTACTCCTAGCGAGCATAACCAATACAAAGGGGTGGACCGCACGAGCGAGACCCAGATTGACACCAGTACCATAAGCGCCCTCTGTGCCCGGTGCCACGGCGACTTTCACAGTGGTCAGGATATAAGTGGAGGCACCTGGGGTTCCCCCTGGCTGCGTCATCCCACGGATTACGACCTGGGGAATACGGATCTGAACTCCGAGTATCGGGACTATCCCGGTGTCCTGGTGGGTAACTTTACGGGCTACACCACAGGCACCTATGCCCCGGAGGTGCCGCTCGGAAGCGTGGATGTTTCTACGGTTAAGTCCACCGTGAGTTTTAACGACGACGCCATCATCACCTGTATAACCTGTCACCGGGCCCACGGTTCGCCTTATCCGAAAGCCCTGAGGTGGGACTACTGGGGCTGGCCCGGAAATGGGAAACTAAACGGCTGTAACGCTTGCCATACTACTAAGGACTAAGGAGATGCGTCGGGTTCTGGCGATTTTGATATGTCTGATAGGCCTGGGGATGAAGGGGTGGGCGGAGTCGGCGCGGGTGGCGGTCTTCGTGAATCTCGAAAGACTTCCCGGGTTTGAGGTCACTCTCAGGATGGACGGGGTCTATCTTTTGAAAGGCGGGCAGGCAGAGGAGTTGCCATTGAAGTCGGAAGAGATTGAGACCAGGGTGTCTTTTGCTCAGAAGCTTCTGGCCTTCGGGGAGGTGCCGGAGGGAAGATACGAAGGTATGAGGCTTTATATTTCCGGGGTCGGTGTTGGGAGCCGGCTGGAAAAGAAAGAAATAGAGAGAGAGTTTCCGGTTTCTTTCGAGGTCCACAAAGGGGAGACCATCAGTCTTTTCCTTACGTGGGATGTAGCGGCTTCTATTGGAGAAAAGGCTTTCGTGCCCAGGTTTTCGGTGAGGGTGCAGGAGAGTCCTCTTCCCGGGGAGAACCTTTTCGTAGCCACCGAGGATACGGACACCGTCTGGGTGATCACGACGGACACCAATCGTGTGGTGTACAGCCTGGGGGTGGGGGATGGGCCT